>JANNFJ010001052.1:0-1538 GCA_031379725.1 Calothrix sp. OTE_75_metabat_31 | reverse complement strand
TTTATTACAGTGTTCCCCTTACCTTTGCCGGGTTAGCAGTACTGCCGTTATTTGCCATCCTGACGCTTGTTTCTACACCAATTCTCCGTAACTGGCTCAATGAAACCTTTAACCGCAGTGCCGACAGTCAGTCATTCTTAGTTGAAACCATTACAGGTATCCACTCAGTCAAGGCACATGCAGCCGAACCTGTAGCTAGAGATAGATGGGAAGGATTATTTGCTCGCTTTATTCGCACCGGGTTTAAAGCTTCCACCACTTCCAACATCAGCAGCAACATTGGTGATTTCCTTACCAATTTTTCCAGCTTGCTAATTCTCTGGTTCGGTGCAAAATTAGTCATTGAGCAAAAGCTGACTATTGGTCAACTAGTCGCGTTTCAGATGCTTTCTGGTCGCGTCACAGGCCCCCTGTTGCGCTTAGTCCAGCTTTGGCAAAATTTGCAACAAGTGCTGTTATCAGTAGATCGTATTGGCGATATCCTCAACGTCGCTCCTGAAGCTGAACCGGGTACTGGCTTAGTCTTGCCGCCGCTGAAAGGAGAAGTATCATTTGATAAGGTATTTTTCCGCTATCGTCCCGATAACGAACCCGTATTGCGGGGTATCTCCTTCGATGTCGAACCGGGGCAATTCGTCGGCATTGTCGGACGGTCGGGGTCGGGTAAAAGTACGCTGTCGAAGTTGCTCCAACGCTTGTATACCATTGAAAGTGGTCGCGTTCTCATCGATGGGTTTGATATTAAGAGTGTCGATTTAGCTTCATTGCGGCAACAAATCGCTGTCGTTCTCCAAGAAGACTTTTTATTTAATGCCTCGATCTTGGAAAATATTACTCTGGGCAATCCCGATATTTCTGCCGAACAAGTTGTCGAAGCTGCACGAATGGCTGTGGCACACGACTTTATTAGTCAGTTACCCCACGGTTATGAAACCAATGCTGGGGAACGGGGTACGGCACTATCAGGAGGACAAAGGCAACGGATTGCCTTAGCGCGGTTGTTTTTGTCAAAAGCTCCTTTGCTCATCCTTGATGAAGCCACAAGTGCGCTGGATGCGGAAACCGAACAGCAGGTGCTACAAAATTTGCAGAAATGCACCCAAGGACGCACGGTGTTTATTATAGCCCACCGTTTTGCACCTCTTAAACGCGCTGACCAAATTTTGGTCATGGAACGCGGTGTGCTTGCGGAAAGGGGTACGCACGAAGGGTTGTTACGCGATAAGGGTTTGTATTGGTCGCTGTATCAGCGTCAGCAAGCGAACGTTTAGAAGCGATAAGTTGTTAATTAAATGCCAGTAGTTTGATTAAGCTGCTGGCATTTTTGCTTAGAAAATAGAAAGTCTAAAAGTCACCGTAAGATAGGCGTCTCGCCTGTCTTACAAATATAATCACAGGCGAGACACCTATCCTACGAGTTTTTTGAATTTATTATGGTAACTAACCATTAAATAAGCATTTATGAATCCGACAATATTCCATCTTGCTTTTCCAATCACCGATATAGCGATCGCTAAAGCTTACTATGTCGATGGATT
>JANNFJ010001040.1:0-2090 GCA_031379725.1 Calothrix sp. OTE_75_metabat_31 | reverse complement strand
AGTTTGAAGCAAAATTTGAAAATCAAGCGATATCGACCAATTTTGAATATAGTCTAAATCTAATTTAACTGCATCCTCAAAATTATCGATATTTGAACGTCCAGAAACCTGCCATAAACCAGTGATACCGGGAAGAACATCTTGACGAATAAAGTGATTGGTCTTAAATTTTTCGACATCCCGCACAGGTAAAGGACGAGGACCGACAAGACTCATCTCGCCAATTAAAACGTTAAAGATTTGCGGTAATTCATCCAAACTGTAGGCGCGTAAAAATTTCCCAATTCGGGTAATGCGGGGATCATCTTTAACTTTAAACAATACACCGTCCTTAACCTCATTTTTTGCTTCCAAATCTTTCTGCAATTTTTCCGCATTGACCACCATTGTGCGGAATTTCCAAATTTTAAACTCCTTGCTGTTTAAACCGATTCGTTTCTGTCTAAAAAATGCGGGGCCTGGTGAGTCTAACTTGATTAAAATGGCAATCAAAACATATAGAGGTGACAGCAAGAAAATTAAAATTGTCGAAAAGCAAAGGTCAAAAATTCGCTTTACCCAAAAATCGCTACCGACAAAAAGAGATGCGGAAATCGTTGGACAGGGAATCTCACCCACCATAGAATAGGTAGAATTGGGACGATGGGACTCATTTACTGATGGCAGCATTTTCAGGGTAATGCCAGCAGTAGAAAAACGCCAGCAAACATAGAGACGATTTTTAATCGAGTTCCAAGAAACAAAAGCCTCAGTAATACCCTGCTTGCGAAGATATTCAAAAGTTTTATCCCGATTAGCCAAATCTAAACAACTTGAAGGGGCAATACCCTGTATGTTGTAGCAATCATCTTGGTCAATTAACTTAATATGATAGTCCTTTTCTTCAGGGTCAGTAATAATGAAAATAGGATGACGAATGATTCCTTTTCGGCGCAAAAATTTAGTCGATAAATCAAATCCTAAACGAAGTACGCAGATAAAGATAACAGATAAAAACCAATATAACAGGAAAGATGAGCGAGAGATATAGCGGTTTGGTTCGTAGAGAAAAGCGATAAATGTTAAGAGTATTGCCGACAGCGAAACTGTTTTGATGATACCCCAATAATCGCGGCGATGAACACCTGCTTTATAAAGTCCAATTATCGCCATAATGGAGATTTGAACGCCGATATTTAGCAGTAGAAAAGATGAATTTTCGACCCAGGGTGACTCTAATGGAGTGCCATATTGAATTGCTAAATTCCAGGACAACATTAGAGAAAGAGCATCGAGTAGAATCAGTACAAATACTCGCATTACCTTAATTGTCAGCCCTTTCTGCACTCTTGTACCTCTAGCCGACCGCAAGTCCGACTGAAAATTTCCAGCAGATGATATATCTTTAAAAACCATAGTAAAAAATAGGGAAAGGGGGAACGGGGAAGCAATAGTGTTAAAGATTTAGATCCCCCCAACCCCCCTTTAAAAGGGGCTAAAAGTTTTTCAAAGTCCCCCTTTCTAAGGGGGATTTAGGGGGATCGATTATGGGAAAACGTCAAAACACTACGTAGTATTGGAGGGGAAGAGGGGAGGCATCGAAATTAGGATAAGAATTTTTTCCTTTACCTTTTAACCCTTCCCCCCGCGATATTTACTTTGCTTGACTCTGAATACTCCATATCTCGCGCAAGAATAATCGGGCTAAAAACCAAGGCTCAATTAGATAGCGCTTCCAAAGCCTTTTCGGTTCGCTCAACAGACGGTATAACCATTCCAAACCGAATCTTCCCATCCAACGTGGTGGAGTGGGAACTACTCCAGCTACATAATCGATACAAGCTCCACTAGTCAAAATAGTATTAGCTTGAATCTGCTCTAAATTGTCTAGAATCCAATGTTCCTGACGTGGCATCCCCATTCCGACCATGAGTACATGGGGTTTGTAAGCCTTAATTGCAGCCAAGGTAGCCAGATTCTCTGTACTATTTTTACGGGCATCAATATAGCCATCTGCACAAGCAATTTGTAATCCAGGATACTTGTAACGTAAAATGCGTGCGCCTTGCTCTGCTACTCCGGGTTTAGAACCTAGATAAAATACTCGCCAG
>JANNFJ010001004.1:0-13662 GCA_031379725.1 Calothrix sp. OTE_75_metabat_31 | reverse complement strand
ATTTTACCTGCCTGAGTATACGTAGATAGATCTACCATCTTACCATTGGTGTCTTTTACTTTGCCATTTGGAAGTGGCTTGACTTTTGCTTTAGCTTGTGCAAAACTCAAGGAACTGATAGTGAGTAAAAGTAGGATTGATTTTGTGAATAAATTGTTTGTAGTGCTTTACGAATTGTTAAATAATCTTTTTGTTCAAAATATAGAATCCCGGAGTCGTAACGTTTGAAAGCTGCGGGATGGCAAAGCACCTGGAAGCTAAAAGGAACATACATGTCCCCAAGTTCGTGGGTGACACTATCCATTAATGCTTCAGCACCGTCACTCATCAGATTAAAATAGATTCGTCCTAACGCCACGGTATCGGGTTGCTGTTCTGGTCCAAAGTTGCTGACTGCTATGTAGAACCCATTTTCTAAGCGATTTTTTGGCATTGCGATCGCAATCCAATCACCCCTCTGAGGCACGGATGCATCGGGATCAAGATGTAAATCGGCTTCGGCGTACATTGTCAATCCACCTTTAGATATAGCTAAACTACCATCGGGTTCGCGTCGTAGCACTTCCCAATCGGGGTCTAAGTAGCCTGTACCATGATTGCTTGCGTGGAGTTGGGTATAAAAATCTTCATCGATTCCGAGAATCGAATTATTCTCTAAATTTTGATGAAGTGCGTAAATTCCCGCAACTCCTGATGAAGGAATAATAGGAATATTTTGTAGCGATGCGTTGAAATAAATCCCATAAATAAAGTTTCGCAGTAACAGTAAACGATATTTGTGCTGCAATTCGGGTGAATTTTGCTCAAATCGTGCTGCAACATCTGCGGGCAACGCAAACGGTTGATATTGAGGATGAAGAATCCGAAAATTTCTCTCAATAGTAATATTGCTGGCGATCGCACCAAGCGTCTCAAGTAGATGATTTGCTGTTTTTAGCATGTGAGGAAGTGAGGGAGAGGGGGGAAGGGGAAGGGGAAGATGGGGATGAGGGAGATGGGGGAGATGGGGGAGATGGGGAAGATTGGGAAGAATTTACTCCCTTGTCCCCCTTGTCTCCCTTGTCTCCCTTTTCCCCCTTATCCCTTCCCCCTTCTTCAACATCCACGTAAGCGGGGTTTTTCGTAGTAAATCCGCAGTAGATTTTGTTCGCGTTCGGTTTTGGGAAGTTTGGGCAATTTTTGCTCTGGTTCTATAATCTCAGATTCACGTACACCAAATACGGTCTGTACCGATTGCTGTGGCATTGTTACCAGCGTTTTCGCAACTTGCAGCATACACATTCCTGCATTGTCGAAATGTTTTTTGCCCTTTATTGTTTGTTCAAGCTGGTTAATTATTGCCAACCCTGCAAACTGAACTATACGCAAAACAAAATCTTGACGGTATTCCAAAATCATTGGAAAAGTTCTTAAGTAAGCACGAGTCAATGCCAAAATCATTGGTTGAACCATCTCAACGGGAATTACTGCTAATTGGAGTGATTCTGCCAATTCCAGAGTTGGATCTACAACCAAACTTTCGAGCCAAACAAGCAAATAACTCGCAATTAAAGTCCCTAAATCAAATGCTGGGTCTCCCCAGGAAGCAGCCTCCCAATCTATCAACCGCACTAGGGAGTTACTATCATTTTCACAAGAAGAATGGACGAGAATGTTCTCCAGTTTCAAATCGTTGTGCGTTAGACAGCAAGGTTTCCATTCATAAGCCAAATCCGCGATCGCAGCTTCTAAACTTTCATAACGTTGATTGAGTACGTAAAACTTTAGCGCTTCGGTGGGAATGCGGCCAAATATCTCAGGTGCAACCGTACTAATACCCTGGGCTGGATTGAAAAATTGATAGCGAATCATCCCTTGGGGGGCAGTTGCCATAAAACTGCGATATTCCCGATGTTCGTAGGTGGTGCGGTGTAGCGATGCCAAGCTTTTTCCAATTACAGACGCGATATTCGCGTAGTTCTGGCTTGTTGCCATTGCATCTGTAAATATACCCTGCCGACAAAAACTTCCCAGTTCTTGATATTCGCTTAAGTAGTTGCGAACTAATATCGAATTTTCTTCATCGAAATGCACCAACGAGGATGCAATAGCCGAAATATTTCCTAACACTGGAAATCGCTCTAGCAATTGGTGCAGCAACCATTCATTAAAAAACTCATGGGAAAATCCCTGATTTCCCTCATACCGTTCTTGTTTGACTAGAAGCTTGCGATTCGACGGCAAAGTCACAACAAAATTATGATTATTGCCTATTTGTAACTCAGAATCAGCAGACGTGCCATCTTCAGAGCTACACAGACCTGCTCCTTCCAGATACTGGATAACGTTGTGCGAAGACAGTGAAAAAACCATGTATTATTTCCCAGATATATTCTTGCTTTTACCTTGCTTTCAAACTTAGCTATCTTATGTAATGGCTCGGATTCGGTATTTAGCAGTAGACAGCAATTATATTTTACTGTTGCCCTCTATCTACTAATATTCGATTCGGACAATAAAAGCTTGCCAAAATGGCAATTAAGCCTTCACTTTTCCTTTAAAATGCCCTAATTCGGACTGTTAAATCTTTAAATATGGCAAAGTCCAAAGCCTACATATTTATGCTGAGTCGCAGCACCGTCTGCTTGATTACTACTTACGTTATTAAACTTTGCTGTTTTTAATCATTTATCAATTTACCCATAAAATAGCTAACATTTACACAGTACATAAAAACTTACTTCGATTCCGGATAAGTTCTAGGATATTTATCTACAACCAATATTGACATCAGTAATTACTTGTAGATTGCATTATTACTTCCATTTAATCGTTCATAAATGCTGGTAATTGCAATGATTTTAATCTCTTAATCCTAACCTGTATCAGCTTCAGACTATTTTTTTTGTGAATGAAGGCTAGAGTTTTCCCCCAAGACAGAAAAATCCTCATATTTGCCTTTTTCTGCGTATATTTATGTAAATCTTTATTAATCTTTTAAGTAAATACAAATATTTAATACAGGATTTACAATAGCTTGATGATAACTAGTTGTTTGCAAAAATAGCAATTTAAAGATAAAAAATAATTATAAATTTATAACTTACATTTTAATATTTTGTAGGGGCACTTGGGCCAAAGTGCCCCTACAGGCTATCCGGCACAACTGAAGATAATCATGAATGATGTCGGGAATCTAACTCATTTGTTACCAAGACTTACAGCTAGCGTCACCATACCCAAAAGCACCATTAACCCTGCAGGCATGAATTTACGTGTTTTGGCTAACCTTACAGCAAAAACTACGACCAAGAAGCCAGTAACAATAACGGCTAAAAGAGCAGCCCAAGCTTGCCCTTGGAGTTGAAAAAATCCAGCGACGATAAGCAGTAAGCCGCTAATAGTGCCGCTAATCAACGAAACCTTGCTACTTGCCCGCATGTAACCAATGATGCCACCAACAATAGCCAAGATACCGTAGGCAAACACAGCAACAGTACTAAAATTCATTTATTACAACCTATGTAGAATTGATTTTCGCCCTAAAGGTCGGCAGACAATTGAAAAGAACCCTGTTCAACTACCAACACGCAGTTAATTAATGGATAGTCAGACAATCGCACAAGTACAATTTCTCCAACGTCAAGCATCCTCCCTTTTACTTTACCAATCTGTACTAGAAGGGGAAGCGGGGCAAGCCTTTCTGGAACTGTTGCAAGCGATACGATATACTGATGCTGATGCTCGCAGTTGCCTTGTTGCCTATGGTAATTATTTCAAATCGCTGGCAATCGGCAATCAAAATTGGGAAGATTATTTAATCACCCGAATACTACGCGATGATAATCCTTTTTCAAATCTTGCTCAACGTTTAGAATTCTCACAATTGCCTGCAGCTTTGATTTGTGCAGTTGAAAATGATTTACAAGCTTTGCAAGCGCTTTATACATGTAGCTGTGCAGTTTTGAGCGCATGGGTGCAGTCTGTCGCCCATCTTCCTGTCTCGCCCGTTTTATGGTATGTCGAAGCCCAAAATATTACATCTCCAGAACAGCAATATATTGAATCGCTACAACAATTAGAACATTGGGCAGATGCAAGCAAAGACTTAGCAGCATATTACCGACAGCATGGTACGGGTTTGTTTGCATATCCAGCTTTGCGGTGGCACAATGGCGAATTATTGGGAATCCCCCATGCCGATACAGTTAAATTAAGCGAACTTGTGGGTTACGAGTTGCAGCAAGAAGCTTTGGTTAAAAATACCGAATTTTTACTATCAGGACAAAAAGCTCTACACGTACTACTTTATGGTAGTCGGGGTAGCGGTAAGTCATCTTTAGTTAAAGCATTGTTGAACGAATATTACCAGCGTGGATTGCGGTTGTTAGAAGTGGGAAAATCAGAATTAAAAGATTTACCAGTAATTATCGAGAAATTACGCGATGCACCACAAAAATTCATTATTTTTGTCGATGACTTGTCCTTTGAGGACGACGACGATGCATTTAAAGCGCTAAAAGTCGTATTAGAGGGCAACTTAACAGCGCGATCGCACAACGTAGTCGTATATGCTACATCGAATCGTCGTCACCTTATCCGTGAATATTTTGCTGACCGACCCACACCCAAAGATAACGACGAGGTTCATGCTTGGGATACGATGCAGGAGAAGTTGTCATTTAGCGATCGCTTTGGTCTAACTTTAACATTTGCACCTGCTGACCAAAATACTTATTTACAAATAGTGCATCATTTAGCAACACTAGCCCTGATTACAATCAGCCCAGAGGATTTAGAATACCAAGCTTTACAATGGGCAACCCGTCATAATGGTAGGTCAGGAAGAACCGCACGTCAATTTATCGATTATTTAAAAGCCGATATAACCGTGTTTGGTGGTGAAATGGCAAGCGTGCAAAATTTAACCTTTGAACAAAACTAGCTATTTCATTTTTCGATGACTTCGGTGTACAGTGTTATACGCAGACTATCCTAGAAAAATAGATACAAATATCAAGATCAGGGTTAATTCTGTATATATGTTAGGTGGGTTGTGGAATGCTCGTTTATAAGCAGTGCGATCGCAAAGTGCATTTCCTAGTCAACGACCATCACAACCCACATCGAATAATTGCCGTTCATTAATGGAACTAAATTCAATAATGGCAACAATTGTTAAGATGTAATACCTAGCAACTACCAACAGCGAGTAAGCGAATTGAAATTTAGAGGAGAAATGAGGCGAATATAATTATCCAAATTATTTAACAAAGCTAAACATAAGCATTATGCAGCCAGCAATGTTCAGCAATCGATTTATTATAGGCGTAGTTGCCTTTGGTGTGAGTTTTGGTCTTACCCTCGTCTTGAAGTGGAATTTTGGTGAAGCTTTTTTTAATGCGATTATTACCGTAATAGCCACTTATCTAGCAGTTTTCTTTGTTGATAAGCGTCGTCGGAACTATGAAATGTTGATTTTAGATTCCTCATACAAACGCATCCGCGAATTAGAAGGATTAAAATCGCATTGTCTATCAGAAGTTTCGCAACTTGAAAACCATCGAAATTCACTTTATAACGAATCCAATCAATTACAAAATCAAGTTGCCGAACGTCGCAATCAACGCGATATTTTGAACCGCGAATTAAGCAGTTTTATTGGTCAAAGAAAACAATTAGAAGGAGTTTTTAACCAGTTAAGAAATGAAATTGATAATTTAGAAAAAATTAAAATCGAAACTCATAATTCGTTAGCAGCCGAAAAACGTCGTCAAGAATTAAATATAAACGTTACTCGCGTCGAAATCACAAAATTACAAATACATGTAAACGAACTTAAACGCGAACAAGAAGAGATTGGAAATAATCTGACACTACTCGAACGTCTCAAACCCCAACTCGAAGAAAAACTTCACGAACTGCGCGTTAATATTCGAGAACTCGAAGCTCAAGAACATCATCAAAATGAATTATTGTCAGCGAAAGCAACCGAACAGAAAACCATCGAAAATAAAATAAAATCCGTTCAAACAAAAATTACAGCCCGACAAGAAGAATTTAGACATATTGAAGCACAAATATTATTATTAAAAGATGAACGCAACTTATTGCAAACCCAAGTATGGGAACTTCTACAACAATTAGAAAATTTTCATCAAGAACCCGTTACGGGTGATGAAAATATATCAGACAATTCTTTAAACTATGTTGAATCATTGCCTTTTTCTGACTTACTCGAAACGTTGGAACCAAACAATATTCAAATCAATCAAATAGGTAATTTACCTCAAGAATGGGTCGATTTTTTTAACCAATTACCCGATAGCGAGTTCCAGATATTAAAAGCAATATTAACAGAAAATTCCTATGTAACAATTAAGCAAATCGCCGAAGCAAATATAACCATGCCGAATTTATTGATTGATGCTATTAACGAACGAGCTAATGATATAATAGGTGAGCTAATTATTCAAACAAACACTGAAAGCCCAGTAATTTATTCAGAACATATTGGATATGTAAAACAAATCATCGATACATACGAACAAATCATCACTCAACGTGCCGCATCAAATTAAAAGCCTTGAATTGTAATATAATCAATGGAGTCGATATTAGGTTGGGATGGCGCTCAACAAAACAGACTAAGAAAGTATCAATAATCATTACTCAGGACTCAGCAATATTACCCATGCTGAAATTTTCAGCGAACAAAACTAACTGAGGTCAACCAGATGGTGAAGGTGAAACTCTCAAAAAAAATATCTACTGCTATTATAAATTCTCTCGGTGCGGGCGTAGTACCAAGAGAAGGACTTGAACACATCGCAGTAGGACGAGAAAAAGAACTGCAAAGCCTAACTCAAAACCTCAACGACATCGCAGAAGGAGTAGCAGCATTCCGTTTTGTCATTGGTAACTACGGTTCGGGAAAAAGCTTCATCTTGCAGCTAGTTCGCAATCAGGCAATGGAACAAGGATTTGTTGTTGCCGATGCCGATTTGTCTTCTGAAAAACGATTAGCAGGCAGCAATAACGAAGGAGTAGCAACCTATCGAGAATTGATGAGTCACCTCGCTACAAAAACTCGTCCCGATGGTGGTGCATTAGTCTCAATATTAGAAGGTTGGATAAACAAGATTCAGCAAGAAGTTGCTTCTAATAGTGGAATGCGTCCCAACGATGAAGGCTTTGATGACGCAGTAGAAGCAAAAATTCGTGAAGTTATTCAATACATTGAAGGCTTGGTACATGGGTTTGATTTCGGTAACGTGATTAGTGCCTATTGGCGCGGTTATAGGCAAGATGATGATAATTTAAAAAATGCTGCACTTCGCTGGTTACGCGGGGAATTTACAACCAAAATCGAAGCAAAACAAGCTTTAGGAGTACGTGTAATTATCGATGATGAAAGTTGGTACGATTACGTTAAATTGCTTGCTAAGTTTGTTGCTGAAATAGGTTACAAAGGGCTGTTAATTATGCTCGACGAAGCAGTCAATTTATATCAAATTCCTACTACCGTCACCCGCGAAAAAAACTACAATCGCCTATTAGGAATTTTCAACGACACCATGCAATGTAAAGCCGAACATCTTGGTTTTATTATCGGCGGTACAACTAAATTTTTAGAAGACCCAAATCGTGGACTTTTTTCTGACCAAGCATGGCGCAGACGCACTAAAGAAAGCCGCTTTGTTGCCCAAGCAGGGGTACAAGAATTTCTCGGACCAGTTATTCGCTTAAATCCCTTGAATGAAGATGAGATTCTCGTATTATTGCAAAGATTAGGCGAAATTCACAGTTCAAATTACGGCAGTAAAGCTTTAGCAACTCGTGAATGTAAAGATTTTGTTCAAGAAATAGTTAATCGTTTGGGTGCAGATGCATTGTTAACTCCAGGTGAAATTGTCCGCGATTTCATTAGCGTTTTAAATATTTTGCATCAAAACCCAACTATGAAATTGAGTGATATGATTCATGACGATAAATTTAAACCAACTATTGCCGGAAGCGTTACCAGTGCAAATGCAGAAGACGTAGCCGAATTTAGCTTGTGAGTAGCTGTAAGATAGGCATCTCGCCTGTCTTACTATAAAGCTATTGGCGCAGGCAGGGTGCCTACGCTACGTGAAAAATTATATGCTTTTATAATTAAAATATCCTAAATCTCATCTTGTAAAATAGTTAAATCTAGCCAATTACTCAATTCCTTTGCAATCAAATCAATTTCAGGATTAGTAACTGAGAATGGGGAAAATTCACCTGTAGACAATTCATAGAGTCTTCTTCCTGCCCAAATTTCTAAAAATCGACGATTCCAGGAATGCTGAGTTTTGGTAATGCGAATAATGCCTTGTGTGGAAGCTGGACGAAAATCTTTGATTTTCAATCCGAAGATTTCATATACCCAAGTTATTTTATGCCTAGTGATAGATAGACGCTTTTGGGCAAATTCTGATATAAGAATTACTGATACTGCGATTAATGAAATTAATGAGTTAAAAACAAATACTGGAATTAAGAATCTGTTACCGTAGCTAGGCAGCGATAAAACAAAGAAGTTAATTAGATATGCTGGAAAAGTCAAAAAAACTAAATTAATAACTGTAAAGCGCGAAAATAAGCCGACAGAAGGGATAAATATTTCGACAAAATCATCATTTTTCAGAATCAATGCTTTACGTTGCGATGTTTCTCTGAAAAAGAATTTTGATGTATTCATTCTAATTAGACAAGCTTTTCTAAAAAATACGAGCTTATGTTGCTTTTATAGCTTTATTCCATATAAGTACCCCACTGTAATATTACTTGTGTTTTCAAAAAAGTTTTTGTAAGTGGTTTTGCTGTATGCTTTTTATGAACTTTAGGATTTGTGGATGACGAACCACAGAGGACACAGAGAAGCCAGTGCGTTGCGGAGCCAGTTGCGTGCGGGGGTTCCCCCCGTTGAGCAAGCTGGCATGGGGTTCCCCCCGTTGTAGCACCTGGCGCGACACAGAGAGAAGAAGGTTTTTGTGTATACCTTATTAACGCTTGTAGAGAGGTTACATTTAACCTCTCTACAAGCGTGTTGGGTCTTAATCTAAATTTAAAATTAATATGAGTAGCGCTTTTAATCGACTTGCACCGTTTATCCAGGAATATATCTATAACAACAACTGGACGGAATTACGACCAGTTCAAATTGCAGCTACCGAAGTTATATTTGATACGGATGCTCATTTGCTGGTTGCGGCCCGAACTGCTGCGGGAAAGACTGAAGCGGCGTTTTTGCCAGTAATTACGGTGCTGCACGAGCAAAAACCGCAAAGTATTGGTGCAATTTATATTGGCCCGATTAAGGCGTTAATTAATGACCAATTTGAACGTTTAAATGATTTACTTAGAGAAGCTGATATCCCGGTTGTTCCTTGGCATGGGGATGTGTCGCAAAGCCATAAGAATAAGCTGGTGAAAAATCCTCGTGGGATTCTCCAAATTACCCCAGAATCGTTAGAAAGTCTGTTAATTAATAAGAATGATGACTTGGTGCGGTTGTTTGGAGATTTGCGGTTTGTAATCATCGATGAAATTCATGTTTTTATGGGAACTGAACGCGGTTGTCAGATATTATGTCAGTTGGCACGACTGGCAAATGCAACTAGTAAACAACATCGTCGCATCGGTTTATCGGCTACTTTGGGTGATTATTCGCTAGCTGAAGATTGGTTGCGTTCAGATACGGATAAAAATGTGATTACACCAAATGTTGAAGTTGGAAAGCGCAATCTTAAATTAGGTTTGGAACACTTTTATATTGCTGATGATAACAATGGTAATATTACTAATTACGACCGATATATATTTAATCTCAGTAAAGGTAGTAAGTGTCTAATTTTCGCTAATAACAAATCACAAACCGAATCGGTTGTAGCTTCGTTGCGGAAAATTGCCGTTGAGGAAAGCGAACCAGATATTTATCACGTTCATCACGGTAGTATTGCCGCAAGTTTACGCCAAGTTGCTGAAAACGCAATGCGCGAAAAAAACCAACCTGCGGTGACTGCGGCAACTTTAACGTTGGAAGTTGGGGTTGATATTGGTAATTTAGAACGAGTGATTCAGTTAGAATCTCCGATGTCGGTTGCGAGTTTTTTACAGCGGTTGGGACGGACGGGGAGACGGGGTGAATCTGCTGATATGCGGTTTGTTTTTGCTGAGGATGCTGTGCAAGATGATGCACCGTTATACGAACAAATTCCTTGGCAGCTTTTGCAAAGTATTGCAATTATTCAACTTTATATGGAGGAACGCTGGGTAGAACCGTTTAAACCTGTAAAATACCCGTTAAGTTTACTGTACCACCAGACAATGAGTATTTTGACAGCAGCAGGGGAAATTTCACCTGCGGTATTAGCAAGTAAAGTATTAAATTTGTCGGTTTTTCGTTATATTTCCCAGGATGATTTACGACTGTTGTTGAATTATTTAATAGATTTTAATCATATTCAAAGAACTGATAGCGGCAAGTTAATATTGGGATTGAATGGGGAGAAAATAGTTAATCGCTTTCAGTTTTATGCTGTTTTTCCCGAAAATCTCGAATTTACAGTCAAACACGATTTAAGTCATGTTGGTAATATTGCCATGATGCCAAATGTGGGAAGTCAGTTTGGTTTAGCTGGGAGAAGTTGGGAAGTTTTAGAAGTCAATTTTCGTCAAAAAACTGTTAGTGTCAAGTCTGTTGAAGGACAAGCAGGAATTTTTTGGCGTGGTGGAAGTGGGGTTATTCACACTAAGATTTTGCAGCGAATGCGACAGGTTTTGTGTGAGGATATCGAGTACAATTACTTGCAAACTAATGCTTTGAAGCGGTTACAGCAAGTTAGAGAACTAGCTACATCTTGGGAATTGGATAAAAAATATATTGTGCGTTTACCTAAAGGGAAATGCGTAATTTTCCCTTGGATGGGAACTATCGCATTTCGCACTTTGGAAAGGTTATTAAATGGCTTTTGTCGGGAATCGGTGGGAATTAAAAGTATTGGTGGTGGAAGTCCTTATTATTTAACGGTGCGATTGCCCAAAGATAAAATTGAAACTTTGCAAGGAGAAATTATTTCTTTGTGCCAGCAAAAAATTATACCTGAACATTTGGTTAGTGATACCGAAGCACCGGAAATTCAAAAGTACGATCAGTTCATTCCCTATCCACTATTAAGAAAAGCTTTTGTAAATGATTATTTAGATTTAGATGAGGTGAGGCAAGTAGTAATAGGGTGGGAAACGGGGAAGGAGTAAAGTAATTTTTAAATCCTGAAGTTAAATATCTCAAGCAGCAACCTGCCTAGAATCGCCATTGTAGGGGCACGATACTATCGTGCCCTTACATCCCCTGGGACAACAACAAATCCTTAAATGAGGAATTCTAAGAAGTCTATCTCGACAGCTTTTAGGAATTATAACCCTCAATGGAAGGGTCAAAATTAATCAAATTGACCATTAGTTTGATGCAGAACCCATCTCGAATACTGCGGCACGGTTGAAATCGAGGAGTTGTTCAAATTCCAGCGACCTTACCATCTGTGTGAATTGTTTTGTGTTTTCGGGTAACTTATAATCTGCGGGCATTCCAATGATTCTACCATCTTCCATACCTTGAGCAAGACGCAACCAAACGTCCATTTTAGCACTTTGGTCTAAACCTGAATATAGGTGGCTTATCTCACTGTTAGCGCTGCTAGCAATGTCGCGTTGTGCTTGAAGTTGTTCTTCTTTTGGCATTGCTAGAATATGATTAAATACTGCTTGTGCTGTTGTTTGTGAAGAAGTGGTATTTGCTGGTGTAAGTTTGTCCTTGATATCAAGATAACCAAACCATAGTAAAGCGAGTTGGGTATCTACATCAAACCCTTTAAATGCTGCTAATGCTTCTTTGGCTTTATCGTTAATCGCAAATGATGTCATAAAATTCTCCGATTGCTTATAGAATTCTTTGGTTGTTTTCGGGAAATTTAGTCTCAAATGTCTAGTAGACATTTTTGTATGACAGGCAAGATGCCTATCCTACGGGATACTAGATTTTTGAATTTACCTTGGCAACCAAAGAAGATGTAATTTCGATTCACTCCAATATCTTAGGAATAGGTATTTGTCGTTTAACCTTGCTGAAGTTAGATTAATGGTTCGTAACTATTGGTAGATGTAATTAAGATTTTTTTGTTCAAGAAAGTATTTAAAGTATTCTTGGCTTAAGTATTGCTGTACAAGCATTAGCGACTCAAAAGGTATACATAAATAAAGTCAATGGTAAATTTTAATGACAAACAGGTGCTAACGTCGTGGGCAGCAAATGCAGATGCTTGGACTAATGCAATTAAGAATCAAGAAATTGAAAGCCGTCGTTTGGTGACTAACCAAGCCATAGTTGATGCAATTACTTGCTATAGTCCCCGCACTGTAGTGGATATGGGTTGTGGTGAAGGTTGGTTAGTTAGAGAATTAGCAAATCGAGGGGTTGCAGCAATAGGGGTAGATGCCACACCTGAGTTAATTACGAATGCCAAAATATTGGGGGGAGAATTTCATGTTGTTTCCTACGAGGATATTTGCCTGGGAAATTTTCAATATCCTTGTGTGGATGCAATAGCATTTAATTTTTCACTTGTCGGTAAGGAATCAGTTGAGGGAGTTATTGAAGAAATAAAGCGGTACTTAAGTAGTTCTGGTAATATTTATATTCAAACTGTTCATCCTCTAATTGCCACTGGAGAACTTCCATATCAAGATGGTTGGAGGCTCGAAACCTGGGATGGTTTTGGGTCGAGGTTTGTAGAGCCTTCTCCCTGGTACTTTCGCACGCTTGAAAGTTGGGTAAATTTACTAGTTTATAGCGGTTTTAATATACTTGAATGTCGAGAACCAATAAATCCAAACACGCAAAAGCCTGCTTCTTTAATTTTAATTGCACAGGTTGCATAAATATCCCATAGGGGCAGTTAGGTATCGTGCCCTTACAAATACCCTGGGATAAGCAAAAGCCTTTCATTGAGACTAATAGACAAGATAAAGGTTTATCGGTTAGTTACGTAGATTAAGGACGGGGAGACTCCTGACGAAATAAAGATTTTGTTGGTTAGTTGCGTAGATTAAGGGCGGGGAAACCCCGCCCCTACAGGTATTATGATTTATTAGGGAACGCAGATGGGATCGCCGACATTTTTGAGAAGATTGGTGTAGCGATCGCATAATTCCTTTTTTTTCGTTAAGGATATCTGACGCGGGTCAGTCCCCGTTAATGGTAAGCTGCATACCACTTGCACGGGGTCAATGGGTGCAAGTATAGTTTCTTCATCCCCAACCATGTGGGTGGGAAAAATCATCGCTATCGGTTAGGGAGTAAGGAGTAAGAAAGAGGGTTTTAGGGATTTTACATTACGTTACATACTTTGCTTTTTTAGTGCTGACCTACTTAGCAATCGCAGTAGTACAATCAATGCCTACTCCCTATTTCCCTTCTTTATTTTTAATTGTTGCCAAATTAGTATTCTTATATCAATTTATAAAGTTACTATCTATGGGACGAAGGGGTAAAACTGTATGAAGATATTGATATTGAGTTGGGAATTTCCACCGCGTATAGTTGGGGGTATTGCGCGTCATGTTGGCGAATTATACCCAGAATTGGTCAAATTGGGG
>JANNFJ010000999.1:0-1894 GCA_031379725.1 Calothrix sp. OTE_75_metabat_31 | reverse complement strand
GATTGTGGGAGGAGATATAGTGCGATCGCCGATTGCAACTCTCTCCATCACTGCCTTTGGGCAAGTCTACCCCCACCGCGCCATCTATCGTCACAGAGCGCAGGCTAGTGATGTAATTGTTGTTACAGGTGTTCACGGAGCTTCTCGCGCTGGCTTAGAATTACTCTTACACCCAGAATCACCCCAAAACCTTAGTCAACCTGATAGACAAGCATTAATTACAGCGCATCAACGTCCGCAACCCCGTCTTGATGTTTTACCAATCCTCTGGCAAATCTTAAATCTTCCTACTTCCCTACTATTGTACGGGCGGGGTAACCCCGCCCCTACCCCACTCCCTCTTTCGGGAATGGACAGCAGCGATGGATTAGCTGATGCTATTTTACAAATTTGCCGTGCTAGCAATGTTGGCGCAATATTGGATTGGCAAAAAATACCTAAACCAAAAGCTTTTGAAAGTTGGTTAACATCCGTACAAGCTTTAGAATATACGCTATACGGTGGCGAAGATTTTGAATTAGTCTTGTGTTTGCCCAATCAAGTAGCTGAAAAATTAGTCCAACAACTTGGTAATAACGCAGCAATTATTGGAAAAATTACATCGGGTTCGCAAGTAATATTACACGATGGAAATAATAAAATTCCCGACCAAGTTTTAACACTCAATCGGGGATTTCAACATTTTGGTTAATAGTTTTTTGTTATTGGTTATTTGTCAGTTGCTATTTGTCAGTTGTCAGTTGTCATGGGTTATTTGTCCTTTGCTCTTGATTCTATGTTTTTAGTTACTCAACTACTGACCACTAACTACTGACCAATGACCACTAACTACTGACAACTGGCATTTAAACCCATTTTGCCGCAACTAATTCTGCCAAGTCGAGTACACGCTGGCTGTAACCCCACTCGTTATCGTACCAAGCCATAACCTTTACCATGTCGCTACCCATAACCATCGTTAACTGAGAGTCAACGATAGAGGATTCATCAGTTCCCTGATAGTCCGAAGAAACTAAGGATAATTCGCTATAACCCAAAATTCCCTTAAGTTCACCTTCAGCTGCATGTTTGAGAGCTTGATTTACTTCTTCTGTGATTGTACGTTTTTCAACCTGAACCACAAAATCAACCATCGAAACGTTGGGGGTAGGTACGCGCAGGGCAACACCATTCAATTTACCCTTCAAGTCTGGAAGCACCAGCGCGACTGCTTTCGCTGCACCAGTAGAGGTGGGTACGATATTCATTGCCGCAGCACGTGCGCGGCGAAGGTCACGGTGGGAAGCGTCCAATAAGCGTTGGTCACCAGTATAACTATGAGTGGTTGTCATAGTGCCTTTGATAATGTTGAACTTTTCGTTCAACACTTTTGCAATCGGAGCCAAGCAATTGGTGGTACAGCTAGCATTACTGATAATGTGATGCTTGTTATGATCGTAATCCTTGTGATTTACGCCCATCACAAACGTACCATCTTCGTTTTTGCCAGGAGCGGTAATCAATACCTTTTTTGCACCAGCATTAACATGTCTCATCGCGCCGTCTTTGGCAGTGAAAACACCTGTAGCTTCGATGATTAAATCAATTCCCCATTCTTTCCAGGGCAAGTTATCGGGGTTCCGATCCGATACACATTTAACTGTCTGACCGTTAATGGTAATTGAATTATCATCAGCGGAAATGTCAGCATTTTGTAACTTCCCAAGCATCGTGTCGTACCTGAGTAAATGCGCGTTGGTTCTTGGGTCTGAAGTGTCGTTGATAGCAACTAATTCGATGTTACTATCTTTTCGACCTACCCAACAACGCGCAAAGTTACGCCCAATTCGACCGAACCCGTTGATTGCAACTCTAATCACAGCGTCTTGCCCTCTGTATTTATGCCTAATGGAAT
>JANNFJ010000998.1:0-12864 GCA_031379725.1 Calothrix sp. OTE_75_metabat_31 | reverse complement strand
ACTTCTAAATCGTAGGTTTTGGTCGCAGAAAAGCCCAAATCACCCGTACATAAATCGATGACGCGGTACGGTAATTTCAACGCTTGTAATATTGCCTCGGCATTACCGACTAATTTTTCTAGTTCCGCAAACGAAGTACTGGGATTGACAAATTTGACTAATTCCACCTTATTAAATTGATGCAGGCGAATCAATCCCCGCATATCGCGTCCGTAACTGCCTGCTTCGCGGCGAAAACAAGGTGTATAAGCGCAGTGATATATCGGTAATTCTTCGGCTGCAAGAATTTCTCCTCGGTACAGATTCGTTATCGGTACTTCGGCTGTGGGGATTAACCACAAATCATCGGCAGCACATTTAAAGCTTTCTTCGGCAAATTTTGGTAACTGTCCGGTTGCCGTCATCGACTCCGTATTGACTAAAATCGGTGGAATCACTTCGACGTAGCCAGCGGCAATTTGCGTATTGAGCATAAATTGTATCAATGCTCTTTCTAATGCTGCTCCTGCACCAATTAGGGCAATAAAGCGGCTCTGAGAGATTTTCACCGCTCGCTCGACATTCATAATTCCTAGTTTTTCAGCAATTTCCCAGTGTGGAATAATACTAGAATTTTTAGGAAAATACTCGTCACCCCAGCGCCGAACCTCGACATTTTCCTCTTCAGTTTTGCCAACTGGTGATAATTCGCTGGGCAAATTTGGCAATGCGAGTACAAGTTGTTGAATTTGGTCTTTGATTTCTTTTTCTTGGGGTAATTCGCCAATTTGCCCTTTGATTGCTTTACCTTCTTCACGCAGGGCTAAAATTTCTTCACCTTTAGGGTCGGAACCGGCTTGGATTTTCTGCGGAATCAATGCTGCAATTTCATTACTGCGGGCTTGAAGTTGATTTTTTTGCGCTTCGAGTTCGCGCTGTTTTTGATCCAACTCTAATATCGGTTGAATCTCGTATGAACCCGTGCGATCGCTCAACCGCTTTTGTACTAATTCTGGATTTTCCCGGATCAGCTTGATATCTAACACAATATTTTCTCTTTAGGAATTTAGGAAAGTAGGCAGTAGTTAGTAGTCAATGGTCAGTAGTTAGTAGTTAATGGTCAGTAGTCAATAGTCAATGGTCAATAGTCAATGGTCAGTAGGAAGGGAGTGGAAGAGGTGCAGGGGGACAAGGGGGTTAAGGGAATGAAACTAAAATACGCATCCCCCATTCCCCTACTGACTACTGACCACTGACCACTGACTACTGACCACTGACTTGCCTCATTTTGTGATTCGATTCAGCAGCCAAATCGACCCTACAAGCCCGGAAAAGTGCGCGGAAATTGTATTCGTGTTGGCTTGCACTACAAAAATATCTAATGACTGAATCACCCGACTTGGGTCGAGTCCTGTAATTACTCCACCAGTAAATTGCGGTAAGGTTAGCGATTTCTGTATTAATATACCCACAATTGCTTGGGCCCCCACAAGCGTTAATAAAATGCCCACCATATGCACTATTAAGCCCAAACGTACAATTTGAACGGTTTCAAGTTTACGCGGCCGGTTATTGGCATTTGCCGAGTCGAGTTGCCTACCAATCACAACATAACGGAAAGCAACAAAGATACCTACAGCCAAAGCAATCAGCCCGCTAATGGCAAAAAATAAACCTAGCCCAGTTCCTGGATTACTCCCCACATTCCCCGACCTGGGAGCAATGCTAGCAAACAGTATAATCCCCCCAGATATTACGCCTAGCACTAATTGCGCCCAAAAGATAATCCAACCAGTGAGGCGAAAAAGTTTTGCGATCGCTCGCAGTTGTGAATCCAATTTTTCTGTCATCGCTGTCGTCACCAGCTTGCGCTTTTTGTGAAGTTTACTATTCCCTACCACACTTACCGGATGCATTGAGACTATCTCAACTACAAATTTTCAGTAAATATAGGGCTGCTGGAGTTGTTTACATGCCGTTAGTCATTACTGACAATTCATTTAGCAAGTGATGATTTTACCTTTATCATCACACTCGGTAATGATTGTCAAAAAAAGTGTTTATTAAGTTTTACAAAAAAAATCGCACTTTACCTTTAAAATTACCTAAAAGGCATTTTATGCTTAAGCAGTCTTGAGCCACCTGGCATCACTCGACACCAAAGTAACGGCTCTCGCTGTTATAAAACTGCTCCTCACCACACTCGATGCCAAATTGGACAAAGGCGCTATCCAACTGCGTCCTCAAGACTGTTCCTCTTAATCCTGCGAATAGTCAGCGTAGGAACATGTATAATATTTTCGTACTTGGATTTCGCCTAAGTAGCGTTATATACTTACATGTGGGGGAGTAGCACTATATACTGACCTCAGAAAACATAGACTCAATCCTTAGATAGTCTTTATAGCCATTCACTAACATGAAACTTGGGGATATATATCAGTTTTTCGATAATCCTCCGCCTACCTACCTTTGTCAAGAACTAGCAGTCTGTTATATCTTGTCCGTTTTGCTACAGAAAGAGTCTTACGGTACTGAGCTAATCCAGGAACTGGAAACCCAATACCCAACCTATCGACTTTCGGATACTGTACTTTATAGTGCAATCAAGTTTCTCGAAGACGAAAAGGCTATCACCGGGTATTGGAAGAAACTCGAAGGGCGCGGACGTCCTCGGCGGATGTACCAAGTTTCTCCCGAATGGCAACAACAAGCGCAAGATTTAGACCGTTTATGGCAAAATTACATCAAGCGGAGGACAACTTAACTAATAATTAAGGATGAACAAATCTCCGCCAGTAAATAAGTAATTACTTGTATATGGATACCCCTATCCTGCCATCCACGTTGCTGCTAACTCTGTTGTTATCAGTCGGGCTAGTGTTTTTTATCCGTGCCTCGACTAAAGACCGAATAGAAGTAGCGCAACTGGTCTCGACCAAAGACGAAGCCACTCTCCTACCACAGTTGAAAGAATACTTTCAATCGCGGTCTTACCGAGTGGCAGCGGTAGACCCTGAAAAAAACCAAGTCACCTTTGAAGGGTTTGTCCAACCTAGCTGGTTTTTAGCAGTGTTTTTAACCCTGCTGGCTACTGCTGGGACTCTTAGCCTTGCTTTGGTTTTATCGCAGCTTTTTCCCCAACTGGGGAATATCCCTTTAGGGTTGATACTTTTGTCGCCTGCAAGTGGATTATTCTATTGGAAAAAAGCTGGAAGACTTGAGAAAGTTTTGCTCAAGGTTCAACCAACCTTGGGTGAAAACTTTACAAGTCGAATAACTGTAGTTGCTCATCGTGACGAACTTCTAACGTTACAGGAGGCACTACAGTTAAAACTAGATGAATGATTGGAGATAATTATCAAATCAACTATCTTTAAGCTACAAACGTCGTTAAGACGATACTCTAGCTTAGAGATATGGTGACGAGGCTTTTGATAGATACAGTTACCAAAAATGCCAGCATTACAAACCCAATACCGCCAAAAACGTCATAAATCTAAGTTAAATACAGTTTTTTAGAATTATTTGGCTGATGTTAAGACTGTTTAAATGAAAAAATATCCCAAAATAAAAATTGCAGGATAAGTGTCCATCAAATAATCAGATAGACGTTTTACCTAACAAGACGGAATCATTTATTTCTTAGATTAATCTAAGAGTAGATTTTCGGGAGAAAATTCCCCCGAAAATACGAGGCATTTGGTACGGGTGATGCCAGCATTCAGAAGAAAGTCCCCGAAACGATTGGAAACCAGGCTCATTTATCCAGTGGAGGAAAATCGAACGGCAGTTTTAACTGCCGTAGATATTCTTCAAATTAAAAAACTCCGTAAAACGGGTAATGTTAGCTTCTCCCAAGGGGAGACGCTGCACAAACGACAAGGTTCGCGGTCAGTACTATCTAGACGACACTTTCTATAACCCAAATAGGAATGTTTAATCGTTCGGTTCTAGTGCTTGGGACTAGCAAAGCCATCCCAAGGTAGGTTCTTTAACAAATGCCTTTGAACATAGGTTTCCCCTTAGTCTGGTCAACTAAACCTAAAGTTCGACAGACTCCCAGACACGCTGGAAGCCCAATCCCTTCAGGGTTAGGTCGTTGACTTGCCCATACCATCACTACTAGCAGGTTTAGCTCCTGGTAATAAAAGCGATTTTTCCGGTAATAATTACCCAGATTGATAAACATAACCGTCTTGACGATGTATAGGCTTAACATCGTTTGCTTTTACAGATTTTTGCCTTGTTCCTGCATTCCAAAATACGCTTTCGGGAAAACCTTCCCCCGAAGGCTTCTACTGTTTCAGCTAACTTTTTGTTTAAAGTAGTCAAATTTCCATAGCTTTAGTAAAGAAAAAACTACTCATCCAAGGTCACATCTAACAGTTTGGAACCTAGATATCAAATGTTTAGCTACAAATTAACTTTGACAAACTGGAAGTTTGAATCAAGCCAATTTTGATTTATTTAACTTATTTGACTGGCAAACAAGACCACTCATGAAAAAAATTACTTTTTAAATAAAAGTTGTTCCCGTTGCCAGCTAATAATTTTCTTGCGACTAAATAAATCAGTAACAAACTCCTTTGATAGTTTATCAACCAGCCAATGCCAACATTTCTGTAGCCGTAGAAGGCTCTAATGTTTTAAGGCTGGGGAATAAGAAATGGTTCTCCTCCACGTATTGAGCGCCAAACAGACCCTTCTCAGCCCAAAAATATCGGTCTGTCGTATGTTCATTACGCTTTACTAGCAACAGTGCTGGTGGCGCAATATTTGCTGTTTGGATAAATTTTCTGGCTGCCGTTACTGGTTTATCCTCGCCACTCTCGATGCTGTACTGAGGTACATGTTCTAGAATTCGTCGCCCTTCCTGGCGACGACGACTCTTGCGCTTACGTCTTCTAGCCAAGTTAAATTCCTCCTCTTTCAAGCAATAGATTGTAGTTATAGCTACAAAATCCGTCGTAATTATAAAAGTTCTAGTCCAAAAAATCAACCGTTTTTAAACAATTGATACAAGTTAAAATAATACCTTTGAAGGTAGATATATTTAATCAAGTAAAAGATATAATACCTGGGTAACGAAGAATTAAATACAATAATTTAGTTAATATTTGTTAAAGTGGGATGATAGTTTTTTGCTAGCCATTGGTAATCACAAGTCAAAACCAAGAATGTTTATGTCCGCCAGTTCGGAGTTTATTGCTCTGGCAAGAGAGCAAATGGCGCTGTTAGCCCAAGGGCTGGGAGCAACTTTGAGTGTTTTATACTTGGCGCAAGAATTGGTGGAAGCCCAGGCGGGAGAGACAAAGCTGATTCCAGTTGTGGTTTACCCTGAAACCCCACTCTTACAACAAGGAGACGAAAATGCTCTTGATGATTTGTCAAAGATTGACTCGGTAACAGTCGAGAGTGGAGAGGTTCGATTATATAACGCCACGGTTGTACCAAAGGGCAAAGGGAAGTCTCGCCCTGTGGGGAAGACGTTGATTTTACCGAATGTCCAGCGGCGGCTTTTGGCATCAGGTGAAGATTTGGCAACAAACAAAAGTCAATTTGTACCAAAGGATATAGAAACCTCAAATTTGCCTTCGATCCAAAATGAATTTTTGCTCGATTGTAATCAAATGGTTTTACCTTTAATTCATGAAGGGATGATGATGGGGGTATTGGTAACAAATCGCTCCGAACAAGCCTGGAACGAACAAGAACGCAGCGAAATCGAACGAGTTGCTCAAACCTTGGCTCTCGCATATATTTTGGATCGTAAGCGTGCATGGTTAGAGCAGCAGTTACACTCATCCCAAATTTTGCAAGAAAAGCAGCGAGATTTATTAGATAACTTATTACACCAGTTCCGCAACCCCTTAACTGCGTTACGAACTTTTGGCAAATTGTTGATGAAGCGTTTGGGTGTAGGAGATATAAACCGCGAGGTAGCAGCGTCAATTGTCCGCGAAAGCGATCGCCTACAAGAACTATTACAGAAATTTGATGAAGTTATTGACTTGACGACTGATGATTTAGCCCTTGTGTTACCACCGTCTGTGGAAGTTGCTATCTCCTCGTCGCTACAAAAACCACCAAAACAAGCATTGTTATTACCCGGTTACGATGAAACCGAAACCGATTGCTATTTAAGCGATATATTATTGCCCCTACTCGAATCAGCCCAAGCGATCGCACAGGAACGCAACCTCGAATTAACGATCGAAGTTCCCGTAAAAAATGCACAAATTCGCGCCAATACTAAATCATTGCGCGAAGTTTTTAGTAATATTATTGATAATGCCTTAAAATATACTCCCCCAGGGGGAAAAGTTTTAGTTCAAGCAGGGCAAAAAAAGACCAAAGATAACGTCAATTTACAAGGTGTTGCCATTAGCGATACTGGTCCTGGTATTCCTGTGCAAGATTTAGAACATATTGGCGAACGGCATTACCGAGGAGTACAAGCTCAAACCGAAATACCCGGTACCGGATTAGGATTAGCAATTGCCAAACAATTAATCGAAGAGATGCAGGGTGAAATAGAAGTTTTCAGCCCTGCTTTAAAATCAATAATTCAATTACCCCAACAAGGAACTACCTTTATTATTTGGTCACCAGAAGTTGTCAGTAGTTAGTAGTCAGTCGTCAATTGTCAGTAGTCAGTTGCTATTCGTAAATACCACTGACTAACGACCACTGACGAGTAACCCATTGAGCATTAACCTGCTGACTACTGACTACTAACCACTGACCACTGACTACCGACTACCGACCAATTAACGAAGTGAGATTTGCAGATTTTGACCGATGGTCATTTGCAAGTCGGTGTCTGGATTGATAACAATCAGGTCAACACTCTTCTTACCGAAGAAAGCACCAATCAAGCCACCAATTGCCGCACCGGAAAGAATTTCCTCGGTTGCGATCGCTCTATCTCCAGTTACTGCTGATACTGCTGCTGCTGCACTTGCACCCAGGACTGAATTCTTGATGGCAGAACCTAAGCGATCGCCTTTTTGGACGGTTTGGGTTTTGGTGATAACTTCAGAGGTGGCATTAATTGCGTACTCTTTACCGTTAACAATTAGTTTCTGAGCAACAAATTGCGAACCTTTGGTGTTTTTAACGGGTTTGATTTGGCCGATAACTTCACTACCTGCAGGAATGACTACAGTACCGCGCTCAGTGACAACGTTTTGCGACACACTCAGCGTCAAAGGTGCAGTTTCTTCTCTGGTGACAAGGATTTTGTCTGCTTTGTCATATTTAACTGGGATAGCAGTTCCTTGGGGAATAACTACCGCAACTGGAGTTGTGTCTATAGGAGGGGTATTAAGCGCAACTATATATGGTGAGTTAATAGCCGAAGCTTGATTACTGCTGACTAATGCTTGATAAATAAATGCTGCGACTTGAGCGCGGGTTGCAGTTGCTTCGGGGTTGAGGAACTTGGTATTCGGATAGTTGACAACAATTTGATTCTCGGTTGCTGCTGCAATCGGAGAACGTGCATAACCTGCAATATTCGACGAATCGTTAAAGTTTCGTAGTGTCGATTCGACATCGCTTTGAGCAGAATAGTTTAAACCGTTAGCCAAGGAAACTAATACTTGCTGGCGAGGAATCGATTGTTCGGGCTTAAAGGCATTGCCGGGATATCCAGACAAGAAACCTGTCGTGTAAGCTTGTTGAATGGCGCTAGCTGCCCAGTAGTTGCTGCGGACATCACCAAAGTTGGTTCCTTGACGGATTTGGTTTTTTCCCTGGAAAGCTTTGTTAAGCATTGCCGCGAATTGAGCGCGGGTTACTGCTTGTTCGGGACGGAATGAGCCATCTGTAAATCCGGCGATGACTCCGCGTTGTGATAGTGATTGAATGAATGGTGCTGCCCAATAGTTTGATTGAACATCAGAAAACGAAGTTGCTGATTGGGCGAATGATGGTGTAGGTGTAAGCATTGGTGCGAATGTACCTGCGCTCATACCTACAACCATGAATGCAGCCAATCTTGATGTATAACGTTTTTTAGCAGCCATTGTTTTAATTCTCCCCAACAATTCTTTGTTTTCTGTTAATTTATTTGACTTTTTTAGGAATAGAATGTTCCTAATTTTAAGATGCTTATAAATGGTTTTTTACTTTAAATATTGAATGCTTTAATCTATTCAATATTGTGATTTTTAGGCGTTTAGATAAAGCAAATTCATGCTCGGCAATGCCTAAAAAATTACACAAAAACCTCTTAGTAAGCTATTTCCAAATCCGGTCATCATATAAAGGCATGAAAATTTAGACCATTTATGGCAATACAATTAATAATTGCATTGATGAATAAACTGGTTATTTAATAAGGATTTGGTATGACTATCAAGTTCTATTTTTCGCTGATACTAACAACCATTAATCTAATTAAAATTAAACAATTAGTCGAGGTTAGCAAGCAGGCGATAAGACCGAAATCGTTTTCTGTGCCTGATGTATTGATTGACGCAGTATAAAAAAAATAGTTGCAGCAATATCAAAAATTCTTTACTGCGATTAGGAAACTCTCAAATCTTAGAGGATGTTTGAAAAGTCCTCTTGTTGGTAGCAAAACATTCTAGATCCCCCTAAATCCCCCTTCTTAAGGGGGACTTTGATTCCGGTTCCCCCCTTTTTAAGGGGAGCCACTTGCGTGCGGGGGTTCCCCCCGTTGAGCAATGTGGCGTGGGCTAGGGGGGATCAATAAGTGTCTAAAATCACAGCCAACCACTTTTAAAACATCCTCTTAGGGCAAAATAGAAACCCGGTTTCTTTAAGAAACCGGGTTTCTAGTCCCCTCGACTATCCTTAAATTCCAGAAATTGTCACGTAGGATATGCGTCTCGCCTGTCCTGTGCTATAACCACGTCAGGCAGGACATGAGCGACGTAAAATAAATACATCTTCAAACTAATATTGAGGACGTACCGATATTGTCAAAGGTGAATCTAAACGCAATGTCAAATCGCGCTGGGTATCAACTGAAATCAAATCAGCTTCCCGTCCTCCTTTAACGACGCTGTAAATACTTCCAGCACCACCACCAAGCAGGATTTCTGTCCATTCAATCTTTTTGTTCCCTGTAATCAGGGCAATCACTGCCGCAGCACCAGCACCATAACCCGCGTCGCGGAGAATCTCTCCGGTGTCAGCACCTTTTTTCACTTTCTCGGTGCGGGTGATTGTATTTGAAGACGCATCGATTCTTTGTCTTTCACCTGAAGGTAATACGATTTCTCTAGCAACGAATCGCACACCTTTTTGCGAACGACGATTATCGGGTACAAATTCACCGATAATTTCGCTATCACGGGGAATTAATACATTTCTACTTTGGTCTACCAAGTTGCTAGCTACTCTCAATGTTGCTTTCGATGTTTCCCCAGGAGCTAAAAGATATTTATCTTTCTCCGAAGTTGTGGGAATTGTTGCACCCGCACGAATCGTAGTATCGCGGGTGTTAAATCTACTATTTGTTGATTGCCCAATTTTGTATTGAGCATTGGCTTTAGAAATTACAAACATTGGTGCAACTGCACCTGTTGTAATAGCCATTGCCATCAGTGCGGCAGTTCCATTTTTCCAACGGTGAAGAAGGCTCATATACGTTCCTTTGGATTCTCTTGTTATTATTAGTGACGTGATGTTACGGAGTTTGTTTCTAAAGTTTTTACATCTATACTATCGGCATATTCCGAGTGGTTATTTGAAAATTTATATGACTGTTTAACTAGGGTTACTTAAACAATTGTTTTGGCAAGTGATTTTTTGGACGCAACGCGACTAAGATTGTTCCTAATCTCTTCGGCTTTCCCCATAAACTATTTATAACAATTATTTTAAAGACCTCGTTAAGGTAGAAATCCAACAATTAGGTTGGATTTCACTACCCTATCTTTGGAACGGTTATTAGTTTATATCGTTAATGCGTGCCAAGTCGTAAGGGTTAGAATCGGGGTTTCGCACTTATTTACCCGGATTCTATCAACCCCTCGAAATAAATCGCACAAACCCTTTGTCATCCTTAAGGGACAGGCAGGATGCCCATCCTACGGGCTAAATTATTTTTTTTGCTATCGAAGTAAAACTATTTCCACAACCGGAAAAAATGTTTATCAGAATGTAAACAATTGTAAAAATGAGGTCTTAAGGACTAGAAACATGCTTATTACATAGCTAAACTAACAACAAGTGTATATTTGTTCTAGTCGATTAAAAACAAAAAGGTGCGGCATAGAAGCCTCGATGATTCCACTACAACTTACCCTCAAAAATTTTCTGAGTTACCGAGATGCAACAATCGATTTTCGCGGTTTGCATACGGCTTGTATTTGTGGCTCGAATGGGGCTGGAAAGTCTTCGCTTCTCGAAGGAATCACCTGGGCAATTTGGGGTGAAAGTCGAGCAGCAGCCGAAGATGATGTGATTCAAACTGGTGCAAAAGAGGTTCGGGTTGATTTTACCTTCGAGGCAAATCAACAAGTTTATCGAGTTATTCGCACTCGACATCGGGGTGCTAGTGGTGTTTTAGAATTTCAAATTGAAACGAGTACTGGTTTTAAAGCGCTCACAGGGAAGGGAATTAGAGCAACACAGGATTTGATATTAGACCATATCAAGCTCGATTATGATACTTTTATTAATTCGGCTTACCTGCGGCAAGGACGTGCGGACGAGTTTATGCTCAAGCGTCCGGCAGAACGTAAAGAAATTTTAGCCGAATTGTTAAAGCTTAATCAGTACGACCAATTGGAGGAACGAGCAAAAGAATTATCAAAGCAATTCAAAATTAAGGGAGAAGAAATTGAGCGATCGCAAGAATCATTAAAGACACAGTTGCTTACCCAAGATGCTTTAGCATCCCAACGTGCTGAGTTAGAATCGAACCTCAACCAACTCCAACAAGTCCAGCAGTTTGAAAATATTCAACTCCAAAGCTTACAAGTTGTTCAGCATCAGCGGCAGGGTTGGGAAGAACAACTTAATTTTGTACGGCAGCAATTTACCAATTTAACTCAAGATTGTTTGCGTCTGGAAAAAGAACAATCCGCAACTGGTAGTCAGCTATCAACACTCGAAGAATTATTAAGAAAAGCCAGTGAAATCGAATCGGGATACCAACATTACCAAAATCTTCAAGCTCAAGAAGAAAGCTTTGGTATCAAATTTCAAGAATTTAACCGCACTCAACAGCAGCGCAATGCCAAACAACAGCAACTAAATAAACAGATTCAAGCTCTAGAACGGCAGCTACAACAAGCACAAGCACAACTTGATGAGTTACGCAATCAAGAACGCGACATTCAACAAACCCTCAGTAAATCTGCTGAAGTCGAGGCTGCCTTAGCACAGTTAACAGCAGCACGAACTCGACTAACACATCTTGATGACTTGCAAATGCGCGTTGCACCCGCATTGGGGCAACGTCAACAACTCGAAAACCAACTATCGAGAGTCCACGCAACCTTGCAAGCAAGACTTGAACAACTGGAAGCCAACGAAAATCAACTACAACGCGCTTCTAAACGGCAACCACAAATTCAACAAGCAGTAATGGCAGTTGCAGTCCAAATCGAAGAACTCGAAAAAACGCGGGTTTATTTGCAACGAGTTCAAGAAAAAGGGCAGGAGAGACGGCACTTTATTGAGCGTTTGCAAGGACAACAGCGCGAGTACGAAAAGCTTTTAGGAGAACTCGAACACAAATTGCACATGCTGCGAACCCCCGATGCTGCATGTCCTTTGTGCGAACGTCCTTTAGATGAGCATCACTGGAACCGTGTTGTCCAAAAAACTGAAGTTGAATATAAGGATACCGAAGGGCAACTCTGGGTAGCCCGCGAACAAATGGCATTCTCCGACCGCGAAATCCAGGTTTTACGCCAAGAATACCGCGATGTATCGCAAAAACTTTCTCCTTACGACACTTTACGCGAGCAAAGGGGACAATTAACCGCACAATTAGAATCTACTAGCGATGCTGATGTGCAATTGCAACAAATTTCTGCTGAAAAAGAGAAGTTGGAACGAGCTTTACATTTGGGAGAATATGCACCCGAAAAACAAAATGAGTTGCAGCAAGTCAATGAATATTTACAAAACTTAAATTACAACGAACAAGACCATGCCCTTGCACGCAACGAAGTCGAACGCTGGCGCTGGGCAGAAATCAAGCAAGGGCAAATCAAAGATGCAGCGAAGCGTCAAGCTCAAATAACTGCCCGCAAACCCGAACTTGAAGAATCAATTGCCGATTTGGAAAGGCGGATTGAGCTAGAAGCTGTAGAGTCGGAATGTGCCCAAGAAATTGCCGAATTAGATGCGTATATTGTCGAAATTGGCTACGACACTAACGAGCATAACAATATTCGCTCCGCAGTCCGCACCGAGCAGGTTTGGCAGTTCCGTCACCAACAATTACTCAGTGCTAAACAGCAGCATCCTCAGTTGAAAGCGCGTTTGGATGAATTACAAGCAGCATTAGCAACGCGGGTGGGCGAACGGCAACAATTAGATTCACAAATCGAGTCGATTGTCAACCAACTAGCACAAAGTGTCAGCCCAGCGGCACAAATCCAGGAATTGGAAGCAGGACTTGTGACCCGTCGTCGCCAACTCGATGAATATTTAGCGAATTTGGGGCGATTGGAACAACAAGGGCAGTATTTGGAAAAACTGCAAAAGCAGTACGACCAGCAAGTGGAACAACTCCAAGAAGTGCGGCGACAGTATCGCGTTTATCAGGAATTATCGCAGGCGTTTGGTAAAAATGGTATCCAGGCATTAATGATTGAGAATGTACTGCCGCAGCTTGAAGCTGAGACAAATCAACTCTTAGCGCGGTTGAGTGCCAATCAGTTACACGTA
>JANNFJ010001391.1:0-6643 GCA_031379725.1 Calothrix sp. OTE_75_metabat_31 | reverse complement strand
ATTTTTTCTAATAGCTCCTGCTGTTTCGTCTCTAAATCAGCGAGCTTTTTTTCTAATTCTTTTGTAAACTGCCCCATTTTCTCCACCAGTTGTTTGACACTGGGTGGAGTTTTTTCCCAATCTGAGTCGAGAATTTCAATCTCGTAAGCGAGGCAGTTTTTGTCCATGCCTCTTAATGTACCATCTGCATGTACCTATTTTTCGCTGTAGCGCAATAAAACCTGTGAACGGTTACCTTTGAATTGGGTGGAGATTCCATTATTAGTATTCAAGCGATCGCTCAAGCTAATCAAGTTGGTTTACGGCTGACTCCCAAGCAAATTTTTGAACACCAAACTATTGCTAAACTAGCGGTAGTTGCACAGACTACTACCTCAAAAACTGAATTGGAACAAGGTTTGGTGATTGGTTCTGTACCCTTAACACCAATTCAGCATAGCTTTTTTGCCCAAAATATATCGGAACCTCACCATTGGAATCAATCATTTTTGCTGGAATTGCAGCAATGGATAGACCCAACGCTGTTACAGCAAGTAATACAATATTTGCTGTCGCACCATGACGCACTGCGGTTACATTTTCGACCAGAAGTTGATGGTTGGCAATCGTTTAATGCTGGTGTTGACAAAGAGATACCATTTACCAAATTTGATTTTTCCAATCTAGCTCACGAGCAGCAAAAAGCTGCAATTGAAGCCAAAGCAACAGAATTACAGGCAAGTTTGGATTTATCAAATAGTCCACTACTACGGGTGGCGCTATTTAATTTAGGTTCTCATCAAAATAGCCGTTTGTTAATTATCATTCATCATTTGGCTGTTGATGGTGTTTCCTGGCGAATTTTATTATCTGATTTGCAAACAGCCTTAAAGCAACTTCAGCAAAATGAAGCAATCCATCTACCAGCCAAAACAACTTCCTTCCAGCAGTGGGCTAACCATTTGCAAAAATATGCACGTATAGAAACGCTGCACTCACAGTTAGATTACTGGTGTTCTGAATCAAGAAAGCTTACTTCTTTACCAGTGGACTATATGGGGGATTTGAAAACCGTTTCCACCAGTAAAACTTTATCAGTATTTTTAAATCAAGCTGAAACAATAGCACTTTTGCAACAAGTACCAGCCGTTTATCAGACCCAGGTAAATGATGTATTGTTGACTGCACTAACAAAAACTTTTGCCGAGTGGACGGGGGAACAAACACTTTTAGTTAATTTAGAAGGACACGGACGGGAAGATATTTTTAGTGATGTTGATTTATCGCGTACAGTCGGTTGGTTTACCACAGTGTTTCCAGTGCTGTTGTCTCTCGAAAATACTTTCAATGTTGACGACGCTTTAAAAGCAATCAAAGAACAGCTACGTAAAATCCCAAATCGAGGTTTTGATTATGGTGTGTTACGTTATCTGTGCAGCGATACTATTGAAACTTTAGCTGCGATGCCACCAGCCCAAGTTTGTTTCAACTATTTGGGACAATTTGACCAAGTTTTACAATCTTCTTTATTTACCATAGCTCCAGAATCAAGTGGTATAACACGCAGTCCTTTAGGAAATCGCCGTTATCTGTTGGAGATTAACGGGTTTGTGACTGGAGGTTGCTTGCAACTCGATTGGACTTATAGCGCTGAAATACATAAACATGCAACAGTATCAAGTCTTGCTAAAAACTTTGTCCAGGCACTGCGCGAGATTATTTGCCATTGTCAATCGACCGATGCAGGAGGTTATACACCTTCTGATTTCTCCAAAGCTAGGGTAAGTCAAAAAGACCTTGACTTTTTGCTGACAAAAATTAACCGAGGGAGTGAGAAGTAAAACAAATGAAAGCTGACATCGAAGATATTTATGAACTCTCGCCGCTACAACAGGGCATTCTCTTTCATAGTCTGTATGCTCCCGAATCGGCTGTTTACTTTGTCCAGTTATGCTATGCTTTGCACGGCAATCTCAACGTTATAGCTTTTGAACAGGCTTGGCAAGAAGTCGTGACGCGGCACGCAGCCTTACGTACAGCTTATTATTGGGAAAACCTAGAAAAACCCTTGCAGGTGGTGCATCGGCAAGTCAAAGTACCGCTAGTACAAGACGATTGGCGCGATATAGAACCAGTTGAACAGCCGCAAAAATTGCAGATATTTTTGTCAAGCGATCGCACCTCCGGCTTCGATTTTACCCACCCATGCTTGATGCGTTTGCATTTAATTCGTTGCACTGACGATTCTTACTACTTTATTTGGAGTAAACATCATCTTATTTTAGATGGTTGGTCAACAGCATTAGTATTAAAAGAAGTAGTGGAAATTTATCAAGCACTTTGCCAAGGTGAAAATTTAGCTTTAGTACTTGGTACTTCCTTTGGAGATTATATTGGTTGGTTACAGCAGCAGGATTTATGCACAGCCAAAGCATTTTGGCAACAGTCATTAAAGGGAGTGACAGCACCCACACCCTTAATTAATTTAAATGTTGAATCGTCTAACCAATTAGAGAAATACGATGAGCGAGTAATCGAGCTTTCACAAACAACCACCGCAGCGTTACAAGCTTTAGCAAGACAAAATCAACTTACACTTAGCACTATTATACAAGGAGCATGGTCTTTACTCCTAAGTCGCTACAGTGGTGAAACAGATGTCGTATATGGGGTAACAGTTTCCGGTCGTCCGGCAGATTTAGTCAAAGCCGAGTCGATAGTAGGGATGTTTATCAATACCTTACCCATGCGAGTCACAATCGACACTCAAGAATCCTTATTGTCGTGGCTCAAAAAAATACAATCGCAGCTAGCAGAAATACAGCAATATGAATATAGTCCATTAATTGAGGTACAAGGTTGGAGTCAAGTACCGCGAGGTGTACCTTTATTTGAGAGCATATTAGTATTTGAGAATTATCCTGTCGATCGAGTTTTACAGGAATGGCAAAGTGATTTAGAAATTGAAAATATTAATACCTTTGACAATACTAACTATCCCCTAACTATTACTGTTATACCTGGTTGCGAGTTAAAAATTGCTATTGCTTACGAATGCGATCGCTTTGACGTTTCCACCATAGACCGAATCTTGGGACACCTTCAGACATTGCTTGAAGCGATGGTAAGCAATCCTCATTTGCAGTCCAAAGAATTACCTCTGTTAACATCTGCTGAAAAAAACCAGCTACTAATAGAATGGAATAGTCAAAAACTTGATTATCCAAACCAGTGTATACACCAATTATTTGAAAAGGTTGTTGAGCAAACCCCTGACGCGATCGCAGTCGAGTTTGCATCTAGGCTGTTGACTTTGATGTATTTTCGCTGTTTTTGCTTCATGGGCTTAACTGGTTCCCAGGCTCTGCCTGGGAATCCATAACTGGAGGCTCTGCCTCCAGTCATGAAAGAACACAAAAATTGCATGAACTTTTAGCCCCAAAAAACCGCAAAGTCAACAGCCTAGTTTGCATCTCATAGCCTTACCTATAGACAACTAAATCAACAGGCTAACAAAATAGCCCATTATTTGCAGAAGTTAGGAGTTATTCCAGATCAACTAATAGGTATTTGTGTAGAACGCTCATTAGAAATGGTGAGCGGAATTTTAGGTATATTAAAAGCCGGTGGCGCATATGTACCACTAGATCCGGTGCAACCACCACAACGGTTAGAGTTCATGTTGGAGGATGCAGGTTGTAGTATTTTGCTTACTCAACAACAACTAATTACAATTCCTAGCTATGCAGGAAAGGTAGTATATTTAGATTGTGCGGAACTAACTACTGAGGAAGAAACGAACCCACTCAGCAATGTACAAGCAGAAAATTTAGCATACCTTATTTACACCTCCGGTTCTACTGGTCGAGCGAAGGGAGTAGCAATCGAGCATAGCAGTCTTGTTAATGCTTACTATGGTTGGGAAAAAGTATACCAACTTCGTTCTCAAATTCATTGTCATCTGCAAATGGCAAGCTTTTCTTTTGATGTTTTTTCTGGGGATTTAATTAGGGCTTTGTGTTCTGGTGGCAAATTAGTACTGTGTCCGCGCGAGTTACTACTAGAACCCCAAAAGCTATATGAACTGATGCATCAACAAAAAGTTGACTGTGCTGAATTTGTACCTGTGGTGTTAAGAAACCTTGTGCAGTACCTGGAAGGAAACCAACAAAAACTCGATTTTATGCAGTTGGTAATCTGTGGTTCTGATAGTTGGTATGGGGCAGAATACTCTAAATTCCGCAGTGTTCTTGGTGAAACACGGTTGATTAACTCCTTTGGTGTGACTGAAGCCACTATTGACAGTTCATACTTTGAATCTTCGACGCAAAAGTTGCCACCCAAACAATTAGTACCAATTGGCAGACCATTTCCTAACAGTCAACTTTATATATTAAATGCTGATTTGCAACTATTACCCATAGGAGTTATTGGAGAACTTTATATTGGTGGTGTTGGTTTAGCAAGAGGATATCACAACCGCCCGGAGTTAACTGCTGAAAAATTTATTCTGAATATTTTTACTCAAGAACCAGGAGAAAGGCTATATAAAACGGGTGATTTAGCCCGCTACCTTCCAGACGGTAACATCGAGTTTTTAGGGCGCATTGATAACCAGGTAAAAATTCGTGGTTTTCGGGTCGAACTAGGAGAAATAGAGGCGCTACTTAGTCAGCATCCCGCAGTCAAAGAAACCGTAGTTGCAGTTAGAGAAGATAACCCAAATGATAAACGGTTAGTTGCCTACATTATTCCTAATAACATTCTCCAAACCTCTCAAATTCGCAACTACCTTAAAGACAAGCTGCCAAACTACATGATACCCGCAGTTGTACTACTAGATACAATGCCCCTGACACCGAATGGAAAGATAGACCGCAGGGCATTACCTGCACCCACTGCGAACAACCAGGAATTAGCGGAAACCCTTGTACCACCTCGTACCGCAGTTGAAGAAATATTAGCAGGAATCTGGGCTAAAACTCTACGTATTGAACTCGGTATTCACGATAACTTCTTTGAACTAGGTGGACATTCTTTACTAGCCACTCAAGTAGTCTCCCGAATTCGTGAAGCTTTGCAAATTGAACTACCTCTACGTTGCTTATTTGAGTCGCCATCAGTAGCAGAATTATCACAAACGATAATTGCTAAAGAAGCCAAACCGGGACTGACAGAAAAAAAGGCTCAAATACTCAAAAAGCTACAAAAAATGTCAGATGAAGAAGCAAAACAGGCACTTCAAAGCCGGAAAGCAGTAAAAGAAGTGAGGGCATAATGGAGAATCAATACTTACAATTCGACACAAATAGCCTATCTGATGAAAAGCTTGAGCTTCTGGCATTATTGCTGGAGGAAGAGGGTATCGAATATACTCAAGTGGAAACAATCCCCCCAAGAAAAAACACCGATAAACTACAGCTTTCCTTTGCTCAACAACGCCTGTGGTTTTTGCATCAATTTGAGCCGGGTAATCCTTTTTACAACATTCCCGCTGCCCTGAAGTTTAGAGGTGCGCTAGACGTGGAAGCTTTAGAACGCAGCTTTAATGAAATTATCCAGCGTCACGAGGTTTTGCGTACTAATTTTGACGTTGTAGATGGACAACCTGTTTTGGTAATTGCCCCACAGTTTATAACCTTGCCAGTAGTAGACATGAAAGGACTGTCACTACAAGAACAAGAAGCAAAGGTATATAAGTTGGTGAATGCGGAAGCGCAAAAACCTTTTAACCTCACATCTGAAGTGTTGTTACGCGGTACTTTACTACATTTAGATGAAACAGAGTACATCTTGCTGTTGACAATGCACCACATTGTTAGCGATGGTTGGTCAACAGATGTTCTAGTACGCGAGGTTGCAGCGCTTTATGAATGTTTCACTCAGAGCAAACCTTCACCCTTGCCAAAATTACCCATTCAATACATTGACTATGCCATTTGGCAAAGGCAGTGGTTGCAGGGAGTGTTAGAAACTCAGCTAAATTACTGGAAGCAGCAGCTTGCAGGCAATTTACCTATTTTGGAGTTACCCGCAGATAAACCAAGACCAAAAATTAGAACTTATCAAGGAGCAAAAAAAGGTTTTCAATTATCCCCAGAGCTTTCTGTTGCCTTGAAAACTTTGAGCCAACAGCACGATTGTACTTTATTTATGACCTTACTGGCAGCTTTCAAAGTACTACTACACCGCTACACGGGTACTGGAGATATTTTAGTAGGTTCGCCAATTGCCAATCGCAACTATTCTCAAATAGAAGGGTTAATTGGCTTTTTTGTCAATACTTTGGTGCTGCGAACTAACCTAGTTGATAATCCCATCTTTGAGGAATTTTTGTCCAGAGTGCGAGATTGCACTTTATCAGCTTATGCCCATCAGGATTTACCTTTTGACTTTCTAGTCGAGGAATTACAACCCCAACGGGACTTAAGCCATACGCCATTGTTCCAAGTTATGTTCGTCCTGCAAAATGCACCAATGTCAGTGGTGGAGTTGTCGGGCTTAACTATGGAACCTTTAGTAAGTGATAATGGTAGTGCGAAGTTTGATTTAACTCTGTTTGTGGAAGAAACTGATGGGGGAATCCGGGGGTCGTGGGAATACAGTACCGATTTGTTTGATGCTGCGACTATTACCCGGATGGCAAAGCATTTTCAAACTTTGC
>JANNFJ010000962.1:0-6238 GCA_031379725.1 Calothrix sp. OTE_75_metabat_31 | reverse complement strand
CTGAATATTGGTGTAGTTGGATTAATGGGACAAGGAAAAAGTACCCTCCTCAAAAGCTTAAGCGGACTTACAGATAACGAAATTCCTGCCCTTGAAGGCGGTGCTTGTACTATCGGTTTAACAACAAATCGAATATTGGGTTACGGCGCAAATTATAGATTATTCATAAAACATCAAATTGTCTTAGTACGCCTACATCCAACCTACAGTTATACTTTTGCTATCAGATAATTTTATTCCTCAATATTCGGTGGATGCTCCAATAAAAATATACGCGATCGCACCACTAATCCCATGTAAGGGCAGTTACGCATCGTGCCCGACAACATTTATTCGATAGCTAAAATATTTTTAGGGTGGATTATACCTATCAATCGCCGAAAATAAACTTATGGGCAGTATAGCTTACTTAATTTCTATAGAAAGTGTTTTACCTAATGCTTTTGCAAACTTTTCCAACGTCAAAATTCCCACATCTTCAGGATTACTCTCAATTTCCAAAACTGTAGATTCATCGATATTTAATCTATTTGCTAATTCCTTTAATGTTATACCCGCGTTTTCTCTTGCTTGTGCCAGCATTACGCCAATTTTAAAACTTATATACCCAGATTCAAAATCTTCTGCAAATTCAGTATCGCTTTGCTTGCGCTTCTTAATATATTTTTCAATATCATTCAACATCTTGCTCTTTAACCTTTCTATCTAAATAGTCTTTTCTTCGCTTTTCTGCTATTTCAATTTCTTGAGATGGTGTTTTTTGCGTCTTCTTCACAAATCCGTTAGTTAAAATTACTAGATTCTCATCATCGAAAAAGCCGAGTAAACGAAATATATTGTTAGCAACTTGAACCCTGACTTCCCATATTTCATCTGTATTTACCAACTTTTTCAAGTACTGACTTGGTACAATATCAAGTTCCTGAATTAAACGCAAGACCCAAAGCACTTTTTGAGATTGTTTGCCAGATAACAAATCAAGAAATTCTTCGATAGGGCATTTATCTAAATCTGTACGATAAAAAGTAACTTCTCTCATATGGATAATTTTATTTTATCTGGTGTAGCGCATAATATGGCAATAAGCACAACAATCTAAAAAAAATACACAATTTGCCTTTGGAAATCAATAGAAATATATGATTATTAAGTTGGGTTACGCTACGCTCCACCCAACCTACGGTCTACGGCTAAAATATCCGAATGGTACGGGTTTGCTTTATCGAGTTTTAGAGCATTATCACATTTTCCTTGAATTATTTCCGTAATCACCGATAATGGGTTTGTTTCACTTTTTAGGTTCAAAACCTGCTGAAAATGCCAAAAACTATGATAAACAAGCTGCTTTTCCCCGGTAGTATTCTAATTGCTCTTTTATACTTAACAGGATGCGGAGAAAATTCTAATTCTGCAAACGTATCCTCTACGACAACAGCCGCTCCAGAAGTTACAACCTCAGTCGCAGCAACAACACAAACCCCTGTATCTCAAACTCCAACAACCTCACTCGATAAACAAGCAAGTCAAAAATTAGCACCTGGTACATACTGCTATAAGGCAAAAACAAAAACCCTCGATGCACAAGCGAAAGTAAATATTAGCAGTGCTAACAAAGTTGATGGTACTGTTCAAGCAACCATTCAAAACCCTGCTGAGAGTTACTACACTTCCTACAGTCAAACGCTTACCGGGGACTTAATTGGAAATAAAGCCAAACTGAAAATTGTTACAAAAATTGAAAACGATACTCAAAACAAAGAAGATACCTGGACAATCACCGAGTCTACTTTAAATAATGGTAGAGAATCTTTCACTAAAGTTGATTGTGCAACTTTAAGCACTAATAAAGAAACAGCACCAACAACAACAAAAGCTGTGCGGGTAAAATTTGACCGAGGTGCCAGTTCTACAACAATCAAGAACTCTGTGGTCAGAGGCGATCGCAGTACCTACTTACTCGGTGCCAAGCAGGGACAGCAAATGAATTTGAAAATTACCTCTTTAGAAAATAACGCTGTATTCGATGTCATCGCACCCGATGGTAAAACAATCAAGCAAGAAGCTACCACTTGGAGCGGGAAACTGCCAGCGAATGGAGACTATCAGATTATAGTTGGTGGAACTCGCGGTAATGCTAGCTACGAATTAACTGTCGAAATTAAGTAATAAATAAGCATTCTTTGGGCACCGACCTTAACCAGAATCCCACGTAAGGGACAGTTAGGCATCGTGCCCGAAAATACCTAATCGATAGCGAAAAATACTTATGTTTGTCTCATATCTTACATTTGTATGAGAAAACAATAAATATACTTACATTGCGTATTAAATAGTACATTATTTTTATTTGCTATTCTCAATCCATTTCTAATGGATTTTTGCTATTCAACTTGTGGATTTTCAATCCCTGTCGGGCTGAAAACAAAGTCAAACAATCTAATTATACAAAGTATAAATTTACTTCTACACCTGGCAAGGTGCAAGATGTAAGTAATTCTAATTTTATGTGCGCTTGCAACTTAAGGCAGATACAAATCTCCTCAGTATCGCTATAATGCAAGCAATCACTTACATTAATTTGATGGAGAATTTAGTTTCAAAAACAGCGCAAACTCGGTCACGGCTGATAAAAGCGGCAACCGAAGTCTTTGCTTCTTCAGGTTTGGCAGGAGCCACAACCCGCGAAATTGCCCGTGTGGCTGGGGTAAATGAGGTAACTTTGTTTCGTTATTTTCCAAGCAAAGAGCAATTACTAGCTGCTGCGATCCAACAAGTGATGAGTTTGCAGGTAGAAGCTTTAGCCAATCAGGATGAGTGGACTCAGGACTTGCACATTGACCTCAAACATTACGCACAGCTTTACAACCAGATGTTGGAAGAACATGAAGCCCTGATTCGCATGTTTATTGGGGAAGCCAAACGACATCCTGATGCTGCTCGTCAAATACTACATGATACTTGTCAATCGCTCAACGAACAACTGGTTCGGTACTTAAAGAAGGGTCAAGAAAACGGTACAGTTTGCCCACAACTCGATCTTAAACCGATAGTAGATATGTTTACAGGTATGCTGCTTTCCGGTATGTTACGCCGTACTGCGACCCCAACAGCGCAAGCTTATAGTAGCCAATGCTACATCGATAATTGTGTTGAGTTGTTTGTGCGTGGTATTAGCACTCGATAGTTAATTCGTCTTCAGCCTTTATGCGTAAAGAAGGTTGTATAAAAAATCTGTAAAAGTTGAAAATCTGAAAAATAAATTTTTTTGTCTCAAGCAGACCCGTCAAAGTCTTCCTCAAAAACAAGAAAATAAAGATGTCTCATTCTGAATTTCACAAGCCGTCCGTTACCGTTGAAGCAGAACAGCCGACTGTTAATGATGTAAGTGTTGCTCAACGAGAATTTCAAGAACCACTCTCCGAGCTAGAACCGTCTAAGCCACCTCAAAAGCAGCGTTGGCCTTTGATATTGGGAATTATCTTTTTAATCGGAGGTGGGGGTTTGACTTGGCGTTGGTGGCAAGCTAGCCATGCGAACAATGCACCTCCATCTGGGACAGCTAGTAAACCGATGGCAGTTTCCGTCAAGCTAGCAACTGTAGGGACTGGGACTGTCCAAGAAAGTTCGGTGTTTGTTGGCACCCTAGAGGCTCCACGTTTTGTCACCATCAAACCACAGATTGAAGGACGAGTTAACCAAATTCTCATCAAAGAAGGCGATCGCGTTCAACAAGGGCAAACTATTGTCAGCTTGCAAAGTGATGATGTCCAAGCGTTGATACAACAACGAAAAGCAGCCTTAGAACAAGCCAGTGCAAATCTTGCCGAACTCAAAGCAGGCACTCGTCCCGAACAAATTGCCCAAGCTAGAGCCACATTAACCCAAGCCCAAGCACGTCTTGCAGATGCTTCTTCGGGAGCGCAACCGCAAGAAATTGCTCAGGCAGTTGCTCAAATTGAGTCAGCTAAATCTGACCTCGACCTAGCTAGATCCAGAGCCAAGCGATACGAACAATTGTCCAAAGAGGGTGCAGTTTCTCAAGACCAGCTTGAAGGATATGTTAAACAACAGCGTAGTAGCGAAGCTGCCCTTGTTGTAGCCCAGAAACGTTTAGAGCAACTCCGCAAAAGTAGAGGTTCTGATATTAGTGCCCTGTCAGCGGCTGTAGAACAACAAAGACAGAACTTAAGGCAACAGCAAAATGGACCGCGTCCAGAAGAAATTGCCCAAGCGCGATCGCAAGTAAGTCAGGCAGCAGCACAAGTTCAGTCAGCCCAAGTCCAACTGCAATATACAAAAGTTGTAGCTCCTTTTACTGGGGTTGTCGGTAATATCCCGGTAATGGTTGGAGAGTTTGTAGGTAAAGGAGATGCACTGACCACACTTACCAAAAACGACGCTTTTGACCTAAATCTAGCGATTCCCCTAAATCGAGCCAAACAGTTGCGCTTGGGATTACCAGTGCAACTTTTAGATGCTACAGGCAAACCAATGGCAAGGGGTAGGGTGAGTTTTATTTCCCCGAATGCAACTCCCGATTCGCAGACAGTTTTGGCAAAAGCTACTTTTGGTAATTCTGAAGGGCAATTGCTCAACGGTCAGTCAGTACAAGCCAAAACAATCTGGGATGAACACCCAGGAATATTAATTCCAGTTACGGCAATATCTCGTTTGGGTGGTAAGACTTTTGTTTTTGTAGCCCAAACGGCACAACAAACTAAACCTGGAATGCCTTCATTAATGGCTCAACAAAAGCCGATAGACTTGGGAGCTATTGAGGGAAATAATTATCAAGTTATTAAAGGATTGAAACCTGGTGACAAAATCATTGTTTCTGGACTTCTCAATTTAACTAATGGCGCTCCTATTGTGCCTGCACCCGAAGAAACAGGTAATCAAAAGTCGCAATCTTTACCTTAGCTTATGTTCGTTAATACGTTTATTAAACGTCCAGTCTTGACAACCGTCTGTACGTTCATCATTTTGCTGTTGGGAAGTATCTGTATTCCGATCCTACCTATTTCTCAACTTCCAGACCTTGCCCCGATTCAAATAAATGTTACCTCCAATAATACAGGTGCGGATGCCCAAACAACTGAAAACACCGTTACTAACATTATTGAACGACAAATTAATGGTGTTAAAGATGTATCTTATATATCTTCTAACACGGGCAATGATGGTTCCAGTAATATAACTGTCTCCTTCCCAACAAATGTGAATGGAGATATTGCCCAAGTCAACGTTCAAAACAAACAAGCTCTTGCTGCACCTCAATTGCCAGCAACGGTTCAACAGACAGGTGTGACTGTTGAAACAGCATCGAGCAGTCTTCTTCTTGTCTATGGTTTTTACTCAGATAATGCTGAATATGACAATATTTTTCTGAGTAACTATCTCGACCTGTATGTACTCGATCTAATTAAACGGGTTCCCGGTGTCGGTAGCGTCAGGGTTTTCGGGGAGCGTAAATATGCCATGCGTTTGTGGCTCGACCCGAATAAACTTGCTCAAAATCAACTGACAGCGCAAGATGTGACAGCTGCCCTCCAAGAGCAAAATATTCAAGTGGGTGCAGGTGCAATCGGTAAGGAACCAGCACCGGATAATCAAAGCTATGAATTTGCTTTGCGGGCAACTAGTCGGCTCAAAGATGTCGCGGAATTTGAGAACTTAGTGCTGAAAGTGGGTCAAAATAACACCCTTGTTAAGCTCGCAGATGTGGGTCGAGTTGAACTAGGGGCAGAAAATTATGCTTCTGATGCTAAATTTACTTTACAAGGAGGTAATCCCAAAGCAGCCGTAGGTTTGGGAGTATATCAACTTCCGGGTAGTAATGCTCTGCAAGTTGCTCATGCCGTAAAAACCCAGATAGAAGAATTAGCAAAGGCTTTTCCACCAGGACTCAAAGCAGAAGTAGCATTTGACACTACACCATTTGTGGAAATTTCCTTAGAAGAGGTACTGCATACCTTGGCAGAGGCGATTGTTTTAGTAGTCTTAGTTATTTTTGTGTTTTTGCAAGACTGGCGCACCACAATTATTCCAACTATTGCGATTCCCGTTTCCTTAATTGGGACATGTGCAGCGCTTTTAGTTTTGGGATTTCAAATTAATACATTGACCTTATTTGGATTTGTTTTAGCGATTGGTATAGTTGTCGATGATGCCATCATTGTAGTAGAAGCAGTTGCAGTCAAATTAGAGCAGGGTATGAAGCCCTTTGATGCAGCCGTCG
>JANNFJ010000951.1:0-2315 GCA_031379725.1 Calothrix sp. OTE_75_metabat_31 | reverse complement strand
CGGCGATCGCGACCTCCTCGGCGGTCGCGACCCGCGCCGAGATGTCCTCCGCGGCGTAGAGACCCGCGACGAAAGCCACGTCCCGACCCGCGAGAATGGCTCCCTTCCATTTATAACTGTTTTTAATCTGAGGAGAAAATAATGCGATCGCTGCGAACTGTGAGAGAGGGGTCGGTAGGGCTATTATTCCTAGCAGGAATGGGTGTTTTTGGGTTAATTTTCCTGTGGTTAAGCCGCTTTAATGTGTCCCAAAATACCTATAAAGTCTTTGTTGAGTTTGCTAACGCTGGTGGGATGCAAAAAGGGGCATTAGTACGTTTTCGTGGTGTCAAGGTCGGAAGAATTAATTCTGTTCGACCAACACCTAATAACGTCGAGGTTGAAGTCGAAATTTCCCAACCTGACTTAATTATCCCCCGCAATAATCTGCTCATCGAGGCAAACCAAAGCGGGTTGATAGCCGAAAGTCTAATTGACATTACACCCAAATCACTGATGCCAGAGGGTGCTATTGCCGGGAAGCCCTTAGATAAAAACTGCGATGACACTCAAATTGTCTGTAATAACTCGCGTCTCAAAGGTCAAATTGGTGTCAGCGTTGATGACGCACTGCGTTCCACAACTGATTTAGCAAATACATATGCCAGCCCGAAATTTTACAATAACCTCAATCGCGTATTAGAACAAGGTGCGATCGCAGCCACAAATGTTGCTGAACTCAGCAAAAATCTCGGCACATTGAGCAAAAGTGCCCAGTACCAACTCAATAGCGTCTCTGGTGTCAGTAATTCCGTGGAACGTGCCGCTAACAATGTTAGCGTTTCGACAACTAAACTCAGTGCATCCGCTGACAAAACCCTTGCATCTGCCGAACGGACTCTCGGACAATTTGGTGCGACAGCAAATCAATTGGGTACGACAGCTAGCGAATTTCGTTCTACCAGTACCCAAGCCAATCGACTATTAAATAACCTCGATAGCCTCGTTGTCAACAACCGTTCCTCATTAGTTTCTACCCTCAACAACATTTCCGAAAGCAGCAACCAACTCAAAGTCGCCGCCGGCAGTCTTTCCCCAGTTATTAACCGCTTAACCCAAGGGGAATTAATCAAAAACTTTGAAGCACTCTCCACAAACGCTGCGATCGCATCGGCAAATTTACGCGACGCATCTAAAACTTTGAGTGACCCCAAAAATACTATTGTTCTTCAACAAACTTTAGATTCGGCACGGGTAACGTTTGAAAATACTCAAAAAATCACTGCCGATCTGGATGAATTGACTGGTGACCCCAAATTTCGTACCAATCTTAGACAACTTGTCAATGGGTTGAGTGGTTTGGTTTCCTCTACCCAACAAATTGAGCAGCAAGTCCAGGTTGCCCAAACCCTTGACGCGATGAAAGCTACCCAATCCTCAACATTTAACGCTTCTAGTCAAAATCAAATTCCACAAACAAAACAAACTGAACGTCAACAGGCAATAAATCGTCTGACACGAGTATTGCAAAAAAACACTCAATCCGCAGAACTTCCACGGCAAAATCGAAGCGCAACCGTTGAAAATCAGCTAGGGAATAAGGAAACGAAGTGGTAAGGGAGAAAAGGGGGTATTTTACAAGTAAAAATAACTTCTAACTTCTATCTTCTCTGTTCTCTCTTAAATAGTCTAAAAATGGATAGTTTTTTGGGTGTTGCTACGTCAGCTTTTGCTGCATTTGCGGCAACAAATCTTGATGATATTATTATTTTGGCGTTACTTTTCGCGCAGGTAAACGCAAGCTTTCGCAAGCTTCATATCATCGCAGGTCAATATTTAGGTTTTACAATCATTATTCTTGCTAGTTTACCCGGTTTCTTTGGGGGCTTGATTATTCAACGTCCGATTATTGGTTTATTAGGATTTGTACCAATTATTATCGGAATTTATAAGTTAATTAAACACAGTGATAATGACGATGAAGTTCAAGCAGTAACTAGTACTAGCAGCAAAAATAACCTTTTCAGCAATATTATTACTCCTCAAACTTATAATGTTGCTGCCATCACCTTCGCTAACGGCGGTGATAATATTAGTATTTACTTACCGTTATTTGCAAGTAGTAGTTGGCTCGATTTATTAACTACTCTGTGCGTTTTTTATTTTCTGGTGGGAGTTTGGTGTGGGATAGGATATTACTTCACCCGTCATCGTGCCATCACAGATATTTTTAATAAATATGGTAATATATTAGCCCCGTTAGTGTTAATAGGCTTGGGCATTTATATTTTAGTTGATAGTGAAACACTGACTTTATTGAAATAATATCTAATACC
>JANNFJ010000932.1:0-8777 GCA_031379725.1 Calothrix sp. OTE_75_metabat_31 | reverse complement strand
TATTGTTAAAACACCGAGTCAACCCACAAAGATAGATATTAAGCCTAGTAACCTCGCCTATATTATTTACACTTCTGGTTCAACAGGTCAACCTAAAGGTGTTCTGATTCCCCATTGCAACGTCATTCGTTTATTTGCAGCTACGCAGCCTTGGTTCAAATTTAATCAGAATGATGTTTGGAGTTTGTTCCATTCCTATGCATTTGACTTTTCTGTGTGGGAAATTTGGGGCGCGCTTCTTTATGGTGGTCGCCTCGTTATTGTTCCTTATGATGTGAGTCGTTCCCCTAAATTATTTTATGAATTATTATCTGAAGAAAGAATAACAGTCCTAAATCAAACGCCTTCTGCTTTTCAACAACTGATCCAATTTGAAGCGTCTTTAAGTAATTCTAGTAGTAATTTGAGCTTGCGCTTTGTTATTTTTGGTGGAGAAGCATTGAATCTTCAAACTTTAAAACCTTGGTTTGACAAACATGGAGACAAGTTTCCCCAGTTAGTAAATATGTACGGTATTACGGAAACTACTGTTCATGTTACCTATCGCCCCATCAATATAGCCGATTTAAATTCTCTATCAAAAGTCATTGGTTGTGCAATTCCAGACTTACAACTTTACATATTAGATGAGAATCTGCAACCTGTACTTACTGGTACTGCTGGTGAAATTTATGTAGGAGGGGCAGGTTTAGCGCGTGGTTATTTAAACCGACCAGAATTAACGGTCGAAAAGTTTATTCATCATCCTTTTAGTAATCAACCAGAAGCACGTCTTTATAAAACAGGGGATTTAGCTCGTTATTTACCTAATGGTGATATTGAGTATTTAGCAAGAATTGATAATCAAGTCAAAATTCGCGGTTTCAGAATCGAGTTAGGAGAAATAGAAACATTATTAAATCAACATCCGAGTCTAAAAGAAGCTAAAGTTATCGTCAGAGAAGATATTCCTGGGGATAAAAGATTAGTTGCTTATATTATACCCAATGCAAAAGAAGAAAGAAGTGGTTTGGAGACGAACTTATATATTCCTTGTTCCTTCGTTGATAAAATACGCGATTACCTGAAACAGCAGCTACCTGATTATATGATTCCTGCTACTTTTGTTGGGTTAGAGTCTTTCCCTTTGACTAATAATGGTAAAATTGACTATCGCGCTTTTCCTGCTCCCGATTTTACTTGCAATCGAATTAATTATGTTGCTCCTGGGACTCTTGCAGAAAAAATTATCGCTAATATTTGGAGTCAGGTTTTAAAAGTAGAAAATATTGGGATTAACGATAATTTTTTTGAACTGGGTGGACACTCATTACTCGCAACACAAGTTATATCTCGGATTAGACAACAATTTAATCAAGAAATTTCAATTCGTTCACTATTTGAATTTCCTACTATTCTTCAGCTTTCTCAGCAGATAGATATAGAAACAACTAATAATAATTTATTTATACCACCAATACAACCAAGACAGCAGTTAGGAAACATTCCTTTATCTTTTGCTCAACAACGACTTTGGCTTTTAGACCAATTACAACCTCATAGTACTGCTTATAATCTGGTTTACAGTTTTGAAATTCAGGGTTTAGTTAACATCTCTATCTTAGAAAAAAGCATTGCTGACATCATACAACGTCACGAGATATTACGTACTAATTTTATTACATTAGATGGACAAGCAATTCAGGTTATTAACGACAATGACTTTGACTTTAATCTACCCGTTATTGATTTAGAATTTTTATCTGATGGCAAAATAGAAATAGAAGCTGCAAAAATAGTTAAAAAAGAGACAGAAGCACCTTTTAATCTCGCAGAAGATTCTTTATTCACTGTTAAAGTGTTGCGATTGAATGCAGAAAAATATCTACTAGTATTTAACATTCATCACATCATTTTTGATGGTTGGTCTTTTGGGGTACTATTTGCAGAGTTGAGTGCTACTTATACAGCTTATTGCGAAAATTTAACTTCTCCATTAACAAAACTTCCTGTTCAGTATGCAGACTTTACTTTATGGCAGAGAAAATGGCTTACTGGGGCTATTTTAGAATCACAATTTAATTACTGGAAACAGCAGCTAAGTGGAATTTTGCCTATATTAGAATTACCTACAGACCGTCCTCGTCCTAGAATTCAAAGCTATAAAGGAGCAACAAAATCCTTCTTTTTATCATCAGAGTTAACTGCAAGCATCGCATCTTTTGCCCAAAAAGAGGGTGTGACTTTGTTCATGACTTTGTTAGCAGCATTTAAAGTATTACTGTGTCGCTACAGCGGACAAGAAGATGTGATTGTCGGGACTCCCATTGCGGGACGTAATCGTAGCGAAATTGAGGGATTGATGGGATTTTTTGTTAATACTTTAGTATTACGGACTAATTTAAGCGAAAATCCGAGTTTCAGAGAATTACTAGGTCAAGTCCAACGGGTATGTTTAGAAGCATACACCCATCAGGATGTACCATTTGAGCAGCTAGTTGAATTGCAACCGTCACGAGATTTAAGTCATACTCCTATATTTCAGGTGATGTTTGCTTTGCAAAATGCATCAATGGGAGAATTACAATTATCCAATCTGGGTGTAAAAGCTTTAGAACCATTAGTACAAACTGCGAAATTTGACCTCACTTTGTCAATGGAAGAACGGAATGGGCAGTTAATCGGTGAGTGGGAATATAATACGGATTTGTTTGATAGTTCGACAATGGAGCGAATTCTCGAAAATTTCCAAGTTTTGCTGTCTGGAATATTGGCTAATCCTGAGCAAAATATTTGGCAATTACCTTTACTTACTGAAGGAGAGAAACATCAATTATTAGTTGCATGGAATCAGAATGAGGTAAGTTTTGCGTCGGATAAATATATTCACCAGTTGTTTGAGGAACAGGTTAAAAAAACACCCAATGCAGTTGCGGTGGTATTTGAGAATGAAGAAATAACTTATCAAGAACTCAATCAACGTGCTAACAAAATCGCAAATTATCTGCGAAAACTAGGAATCAGTGCGAATAAATTAGTCGGATTGTGTTTAGAACCATCTTTAGTCAGAATTATTGGATTAATAGGAATCCTCAAAGCTGGAGGTGTTTATTTACCACTAGACCCAGTTTATCCTCAAGAACGTCTCAAATTTATGATTGAGGATTCACAGGTTTCTATTGTTTTGACCCAAGAATATTTAGCTGACAGGTTATTGATTAATTCGCTACAAGTTGTCAATTTAGATGCAGATAGGCAGAAAATTGCAATGGAGTCTGCAACTAATCTGCAAAATTACGTAACAGGGGAAAATATAGCTTATATTATTTATACCTCTGGTTCAACAGGAACACCGAAAGGGGTTTTGATTTCACATCAAGCGATCGCTCACCACTGCCAGAATATTGCACAACACTATCAACTAACTTCGAGCGATCGCATTTTACAATTTGCCTCCCTCAGTTTCGATGTCTCGTTGGAGCAAACTTTACCAACTCTAGTAGTGGGAGCGACTCTCATTGTCGTTGACGCGAAATTATTAGCTCCCTCAGAATTTCACCAAAAATTGATTGATTACAGTTTGACTGTTGTTGATATTCCCCCTGTTTACTTAACTCAATGGTTGCAGTCTCTAGATGAAAAGACTTTTTACAGTCCAATTAATCAACTTAGATTAGTCATTTGCGGTGGTGAAGCACTACCAGCAGAAACCTTAAGAATTTGGTACAATTCGATAGCAGGAGTGCAATTAATTAATGCTTACGGACCGACTGAAGCAACCATAACAGCAATCACTTTTACGGTTCCTCAAAACATTGCAGCAATCGAACCCTATACCAGTATCCCCATTGGTCGTCCCTTACCAAATCGTAAAGTATATATTCTTGACCCTCAGAAAAATCTCGCTCCAATCGGTGCTGTGGGAGAATTATATATTGGAGGGGAAGGTTTAGCACAAGGTTATTTAAATCGAACAGAATTAACAAATGAGAAGTTTATTTTTCATCCCTTAGAAAATGGTAAATTGTATAAAACGGGAGATTTAGCTCGATATTCACCTAATGGTGATATTCAATTTCTGGGACGCATCGATAATCAAGTTAAAATACGTGGTTTCCGCATCGAATTAGAAGAAATAGAAACTTTATTAAATCAACATCCGAATGTAAAGGAAGCTAAAGTTACTACCAGAGAATATATCCTTGGTGAGAAAAGACTGGTTGCTTATATCATCCCCAATGCTAAAGGGGAAACAGGTAATCAAGAATTTATGTCGTTACAATCAGAAATAACGCAGAAAATACGCGATTACCTAAAACAGCAGCTACCTGATTATATGGTTCCTTCTGCTTTTGTTTATTTAGAGTCTTTTCCTTTGACTCCTAACGGTAAAATTGACTATAACGCTCTTCCTGCTCCTAATTTTACATCTGCTCAAAGTAATTATATTGCTCCAACAACTCCTACACAAAAAATGCTTGCTAATATCTGGAATCAGGTTCTGAAAGTAGAAAATATTAGCATTGATGATAACTTCTTTGAGTTAGGTGGACATTCATTACTCGCTACTCTTCTTATTTCGCGTATTCGACAAACCTTTAACCAAGAAATTCCACTACGTTTACTCTTTGAATATCCGACTATTTCCCAATTTTCTCTTGTTATTGGCATTAATGAACCACCTAACAATTCTTTATTATTACCACCAATTGAACCCAGACAACAACAAGAAAATTTACCACTTTCCTTTGCTCAACAACGTCTGTGGTTTTTTGCACAATTAGAACCCAACAGCACTGCTTATAATATGCCGTTCAAGCTACGGCTTCAAGGTGGACTCAATATTACTGCTTTGGAAAAAAGTATAGCCGAAATCATCCAGAGACATGAAATTCTGCGAACAAATTTTATTTCCAAAGACGGACAACCAATTCAGGTAATTACCCAAAATATTGATTTTAAATTACCTATCATTGATTTACAATCTCTGCCTGATGGACAACGAGAAATTGAAGCTAAAAAAATAGCTCAAAAAGAAGCTGAAATACCTGTTAATTTAGCAAATGATTTTCTATTCCGTGTTAAGTTATTCCAACTAGATAGAGAATCGCATTTGCTAATATTTAATATTCACCATATTATTTTTGATGGTTGGTCAGATGATATATTGCAACGGGAACTAGCGGCACTTTATCAAGCATTTTCTACAGGAAATCTTTTACAATTGCCATCACCTTCCATCCAATATGCTGATTTTGCCTTATATCAGCACCGCTGGTTTACAGATGAATTTTTAGAACCCCAACTAGTTTACTGGAAACAACAATTAGGTGGAACCTTACCTGTATTAGAATTACCTATGGACTCTCCCCGTCCACAAGTGCAAACTTATCAAGGTGCTTCCCATACCCTATTGTTATCTCCAGAATTAACTGCAAATATAAAATCCCTCTGCCAAAAAGAAGGGGTAACTTTATTTATGACCCTATTAGCGGCATTTAAAGTATTACTTTCTCGTTACAGTGGACAAAAAGATATAATTGTGGGAACTCCCATTGCCGGACGCAACCGTACAGAAATTGAAAATTTAATTGGTTTTTTTATCAATACTTTAGCTTTGCGGAGCGATTTGAGCGGAAATCCGAGTTTCCAAGAACTACTAAATCGAGTCCGACAAGTTACTTTAAACGCTTATACTCACCAAGACCTACCATTTCAAAAGCTAGTAGAACAACTCAAACTAGCAAAAAATACCAGCTATAATCCAGTATTTCAAGTCTGGTTTAATATGATTAACTTGGCTGAGAATTCGCTCAAACTCAATAATTTAACAGTCGAACCGATTTCCACTATTGAAATCACTTCTAAGTTTGATTTGAGTCTCTATGCAGGAGAAGAAAATAATCAAATTCATCTGCGATTTGTTTACAATACAGTTCTCTTTAATTTAGATACAATTCAATGGATGGAAATGCATTTTAAGAAATTGTTAGAAGCAATTTCGACTCATCCAGAAAACAGTATCTCTAGCTTCCCTATTTTAACTGAAACCGAGCGTGAAGAATTATCACATCAGCGTAATCTAATTAGTCCTACTAATTCATTCCTCGAATTTCCAAAACAAGAGATTGAACAATCTATAGCATCACGATTTGAGCAGCAAGTAAAACAATATCCGCATCATCTTGCGGTCAAAACTCAAAATTATCAATGGACTTATAGAGAATTAAATATTCAAGCTAATAGAATAGCTCAAGCACTCCTAGAGGAAAATAACGAACAAGAAAGTAAAATTGCTCTATTATTTGACCATGATGCACCAATGATAGCTGCAATATTGGGAGTCCTGAAAACGGGTAAAACTTATATTCCCCTTGACCCTAAATATCCCCAAGATAGAATTTTATATATTCTCGAAGATTCTCTAGCTCAAGTAGTTTTAACTAATCGCAAAAATTTGGTTTATGCTCAGGAATTAGTTAAAGGAAAATTAACCATCATTAATATTGACGATATCAATATTAATGATGCATTGCAAGAAATTAACCAAAAAATATCACCAGATACCCTTGCCTATATTCTTTACACTTCTGGTTCAACTGGAAAACCTAAAGGAGTCATTCAAAATCATCGCAATGTGCTACATTTCATTAGAAACTATACTAATAATCTTCATGTTTCATCAGAGGACAAATTAGCTTTATTTGCATCCTATAGTTTTGATGCAGCAATTATTGATATTTTTTCGGCTCTTTTGAATGGTGCCACTCTATACCCGTTTGATATAAAATCAGAAGGTTTAGCTCATTTAGCTGATTGGTTAGAAGTAGAGAAAATTACTATATATCATTCTACTCCTACGGTTTATCGACATTTTATGGAGATATTAAATAATAAAGAATCAACTGTTAAAAAGCAGCTTTATCAGGTGCGTTTAGTGGTATTGGGAGGAGAACAAGTTATTAAAAGTGATGTTGAATTATATCAACAGTTATTTGCGGATCAATGTATTTTTGTTAATGGTTTAGGTTCAACAGAATCGTCTTTCAATCTTCAATATCTAATTGATAAAAACACCAAAATTACTCAGAAGTATGTTCCGGCAGGCTATGCTTTTGAAGACACGGAAATTATTTTGCTCAATGATGAAGATCAGCAAACTGATATCTATGGAGAAATTGCGATTAGAAGTTCTCATATTGCCCTTGGATATTGGCAGAAACCAGAATTAACAAAAGCAGCATTTTTAGAAGACCCCCAAGGTAGTAATAAAAGAATTTACCGTACAGGAGACTTGGGACGTTTGCGAGCTAATGGTGTCATAGAATGTTTAGGTAGGAAAGATTTCCAAGTTAAAATTCGTGGTTTTCGGATTGAATTAGGAGAAATTGAAGCTGTATTAAACCAACACCCCAAAATCAAAGAAACTGTTGTTATTGCTAGGGAAGATATTACTGGGGAGAAGCGTTTAGTTGCTTATATTGTTTTTAAAGGCAATGAGGTTATTGTAAATGAAATAAAACAGTACTTGGAGAATAATTTGCCTGATTATATGCGTCCTAATGCTATTGTTGTACTCGATGCTTTACCTCTAACCCCTAATGGCAAAATTAATCGTCTTGTGCTTCCTACTCCTGATTTTAGCAAGTTGAAATCGGCAGCATATACAGCTCCATCTGATGATTTAGAACTAAAACTTACCAAAATTTGGGAAAATGTCTTAGGTGTTTGTCCCCTTGGATTAAACGATAACTTCTTTGATATGGGAGGACATTCCCTACTAGCTATAAAATTAGTTACTCAAATTGAAAACATATTAGGTAAAAATATTACCCCGAATACTTTTTTCCAAGCTCCAACAATTAAAGAGCTAGCTAATGTACTTCGTCAAAATGAATCTTGTACTTCTACTTCATTAGTTCCGATTCAACCTCATGGTTCAAAAAGACCTTTTTTCTACATACATACTATTTATGGAAGCTTGATATACAGCCTCAACTTGTTGTCTAAACTAGATATAGACCAACCAGTTTATGGATTACAAGCAAAGGGTTTAGATGGTATAGAATCTCCCCATACCTGTGTTGAGGATATGGCATCTCACTATATTAAAGAAATAAAAACTGTTCAGCCACACGGACCATATTTTCTGGGAGGATGGTGTGCAGGAGGTGTGATAGCTTATGAAATAGCACAACAACTTTATGCTCAAGGGGAGACTGTTGAATTACTAACTATTTTTGATGCCTATCCTCCGAAAATGATACATCTAGAAAATAAAGATGTGAATTTTGTTCCCATCAAAATAAATTCATCTCACATCCATCAATCTGTGTTGAATTTAAAAGATATGATTAAGCGCAACCATAGCTTTTTTGCTAATTTAACGCTTCAACAGCAGATAAAGTCGATTTGGGAAAAGATTAATCAGCGAACTCAGAATCTAATTAAGGAAAATCTTTACCAATTTTATGTAAGGAGAAATCTGCCTTTACCTCGTGCTTTCCTCAACTTAGCAGTGAGAGATGCGATCGCAACTGCTTACAAAAATTATTATCCTACAGTTTATCCAGGGAAAGTAATATTTTTTAGAGCAGTCGAACAGACTTCAGAATATACTCGTTATCTGGAAAGGTGGCAAGAATTAGCTGCTGGTGGTTTAGAAATTCATGATATCCCTGGTCATCATGATAGTATTATGTCTGAACCCCACGTACAGGTTTTAGCTGAAAAATTAAAAGCTTGTATTGAAAGGTTAACTACAAATTATTAAGTTTGTCGAGATTAAAGACTATTTA
>JANNFJ010000837.1:0-4249 GCA_031379725.1 Calothrix sp. OTE_75_metabat_31 | reverse complement strand
CAAGAAAACACTAAAGCCGTGAACCCAGAAGTTAGAAAAAAACTAGGTGAAATAGTAAGAACGGCTCGTGGTTCTATGAGTCAAAGAGCATTCGCTAAAATCATGGAGGTGTCTTACACCACCATATATTCATGGGAAAAGGGTGAATATATACCGGATATAGAGAATTTGGCTATAATTGCGGAAAAAGCGGGATACACGATAGAGGAGATGTTCAGTTATGTAGGTTTAAAGCCACAAACTGACGCTTCAGATTTAAATCAAATAATTAATCAAATTAGAGTCATGCCTTTGTCGGAAGTTGCTTTGATAGTCCAAGCTGGGGCAAATAGATTAGCTGTCGCAATGGAGACGGAGGAAGAAGAGGTTAAAGCAAGTTAATAATACAAGCTTCACTCCAACGCCAAATTCTGGTTATCGAACCTTGGGGTTTGTTATAGTTCCCATTCCGTCCCTTGTTAGTCATGGTATATCCTCCGTAGATACGAGCAAAACTTAAATTGCTAGCTTACGATAGCAATTTGCTAACTACAGTAATCATATAAATACTGGGCAAGTTTGTCAACCCAAAAGTAAACTTATAATATTGGGAATAAAGCTTTGAACGCAGTGGAGTAGTTGCAGTAGTTGTGAATGACGAAGGCAAAAAAAAATTAAGTGAAATTATCAAGCAGGCTCGTGGAGGTATGAGTCAGCGAGCTTTTTGCAAACTTTTGGGGGTTTCTGCCACTGCTGTTCAAATGTGGGAAAAAGGTACGAAAGTCCCAGATACAGAGAATTTGTCTCGAATCGCATCTAGAGCGGGTTATACGATGGAGGAGTTGCTTTCTTGCTTAGAAGGTAAACCCATACAAGAAGTTTCGGATGTAAGTCTTATTGTTAGGCAAATCAATAATATGCCTCCGTCAGAAGTGCTTTTAATTATTCAAGCTGCCACAAATCGACTAGCTCAAGTAATGGAGTTAGAGGTAAAGGTAAGTTGATACATAGTAAATTAGCTAAATTATTGGTATAGCTAACCATTTTTCCCTATTGCAGGATAAATGTTTCTGTAGAGTAGTGTATAAATGGTAAATGTGATTTGCTACAACAAATTAATTTTGTAAATTGACGTAGACTCGGATAATGTTGAGTTAATTTTTATTATTTTGCAAGCAATTTATGCAATTTGCCATACCAACCCAATATAACTTTCTACCGCGTTTTTACCGGCTAGCGAGCGTGAGTGTCCTTTCTAATATGATGGTTCCTCTAGCTGGTTTGGTCGATATTGCTTTCTTAGGACATTTGGCAGATATCCGGCATTTAGCTGGTGTGATTCTGGCAACTATTCTTTTTGATTACCTTTACCGTGTCCTCAAATTTTTACGTTCCAGCACGAATGCTCTAGTATCCCATGCTGTAGGACTCGATGACACAAAAGGTGTTCTCCTGGCTCTTTTGCTGAGTGGTTTGATTGCTTTGGTTATGGGTTTGGTAATATTGCTGTTGCAATATCCCATTGAGAAGGTGGGATTTACAATTTTGAGTGGTTCCCCGGATATTGAAGCTTCGGGAATTGACTATTTTAACGCTCGAATTTGGGGTGCCCCTGCTGTCTTGCTCAATTTTGTGTTGATTGGCTGGTTTTTGGGACGGGAAATGAACGGTGCAGTCCTGTTGATGTCTCTGGTTGGCAATGGGTCGAATGTGGGTTTGGACTATCTGATGATAGTTAAATTTGGCTGGTCGAGTATGGGTGCTGGATTGGCAACAGCTATCAGTCAATATTTAGCTGTGGTGGTTGGTTTAATTTGGGCAAGTTTGACTATAAATTGGCAGGTAATACCAAGTGCTGTCAAAGAAATTTTTGATTGGGTTGCTCTTAAAGATACGGTGGTATTGAAAAGTAATATATTAATTCGATTTTTAGTTTTGATTTCTACCTATGCTATTTTTACAAACCTGAGTGCAGCAATGGGAACAACCGTTTTAGCGTCAAATGGTTTATTACTGCAAATTGCCTTATTTAGTCAATTCAGCATTCAAGGTGTAGGGTTAACAACCCAAACCCTAACGGGAAACTTTTCTTCAAAGGGAAACAAAGAGCAATTTTTACCACTGCTGGCAATTTCCGCATTAACTAGCTTGTTTATTGCTAGTGCGATCGCATTCACATCGGTGTTTTTTCCAGAGATGATATTTGGACTGTTGACCAACCATAGCGAAATTAATCAAGGTGTAACTGCCTATGCAATCTGGTTATTACCGCTTCTGGGGTTAACTGCTTTAGCATTTACGTTAGAAGGGTTTTTTATCGGGTTAAAGGAAGGTGCAACCCTACGTAATGCTGTTTTAGCTGCGTTTGGTTTAGGATTTATGCCTTTGGCTATTACTGCTTGGTATTTACACAGCAATCACCTGTTATGGATGGGGTTAGTTCTGTATATGGCAATTGTGATAGTTGCCCTGGGGATACATTTACCTCGTACTTTGAGCGATTTGAATCAGTCATACTTACGTATAAACCATGAGTCAAAACCAGGTTTAAGGTAAGACCCGTTCGACCTGCCGAATATGCCGTAAGGGCACGATATATCGTGCCCCTACATACTGTGGGATAACGAAATATTTGGATGCGGGAAAGACTCTTTAAATGTGCCAAATATCAGGGCACGATGTATCGTGCCCCTACATCCTGTGGAATTACGAAATATTAGTAACCTTTATAAGCAATTAAATACTTGCTCATAAAGTGATTTTGGGTTCTAATATCCACAAATCCCGCTTTTTTCAACCGTTCGGTTAAATCGTCGCTAATATAATGACGGTAGTATGGTTCGTGGAAGGTTTCAGGGAAGCTGTCCATGATTGGTTGCAATTCGGGCGCATCGCTAAGTTGGATTGAGTCGCAAATGATGAAGACTCCACCCGGTTTCACGACTCTGAAACATTCATTAATGACATTTTGACGTGCAGATGCGGGTAATTCATGGAATAAGAATACCGATGTTACTGCATGGAAATAATTATCCAAGTAGGGTAACTCTTCAGCATTTGCTTGGACTAGCTGCGGCAATTCTCCAGGAATTTGTAGAAGTGACTCGTTTGCCTTCCGCAAATACGTAGGTGACAAATCTGTACCAAATAACGATGCTTGGGGTAATGTACTGCGGATTGCTTTCAAGGTTCTACCTGTACCGCAAGCTACATCTAAAACACGTATTTGTCGTGGAGATACATCTGTAAAAGATGCGAGTCCTTGCTTTAATGGTGCCAGAATCCTCCGTCGCATTGCATCTGCGGAACCACCAAAGAGAATTTCAACTTGTAGGTCGTATAGATTCGCAGACGCTTCGCTTAAATAACCATCGGTTTGATGGTGGAAATTCTGCACGTAGTAGCTGGGGTAACCTTCGGTGGTTAACTCGGTTGAAAAGTCTTGATATTTTTTCTGTTTTGCCCGTTCCCAAATATTGGCTGTATCCATTACCACAGCGGGGTAGTACTTGAAAAAGTCTTCCCAGGGATTGTCGAATAACAAACTTTTGGGGTAAACACCTTCCTCTGCATCCTGCCAGTCAACTTCAAGCAGTTTACTTAGTCTTCCGTTGATGTTTAGTAACAGTTCCGCTGGAATGGGTGTCACTTTGCGATCGCTTGGGGATATTAAGTCCATCAATCGCGTACTGATAATTTTATGCGCCAAACCAAAATAGCTTTTACTCTGCTGGAAAGTTTGGTAAGTTAACTTCGTTAAGGTGTCAGACATATAAATAGTTAGGTTTTTAATGACTTATTGCTTACAAATTATAAATAATTGTAACAAATAAATCATTTCCCTTGAGTAGGTTTATTTACGTAACTCCTACAATCCTTTAGCTAGATGCCATTTCTAACGCTCCAAGGCAAATGTTAAGAGGGAGAATTATTTTAATATATAAATTTTTGTAAAAACTGCATTTTGGTAACAACCGTTACAGAATATTGAGATATGATTAGATTAGCGAAAAAAGATAAAGCATAAAGAAGAGGAACTCGATTATGTCTACCCAAGATAAAGCACGCGCTTTAATGCAAGGTCACTATCACGCTTGTAAGAATCGTCAACAATCAATGTTGGGGCGTGTAGGCAAAGAAATTGGTCTCACTGGAGACGTATCCAACTACTGGAACCCCATTCAAGGAAAAATTGACCCTAGCAAGTTGATGTGCGATCGCAGTAATGCCTCGATTAGCTAGTGGTTCGTGTCAGAAGTTTTGATGGGTT
>JANNFJ010000790.1:0-1794 GCA_031379725.1 Calothrix sp. OTE_75_metabat_31 | reverse complement strand
AGCAAAATTATTGTCGGTAAGGGGTAAATGGTTCGGTCAGCGTATTTTCCTCCACCACTCAAGTAAAAAATGGCTGCATCTCCATCTGTGACTATTTGCAGCGAAACATGAGAATAATTTTCGCAGCGAAAAACCCGCTCTATCAGCAAGATATCGGCAGGATTATCTTCTACCAGCAAAACGGTATACATCATAAACAAGATATCTGTTTAGTTGCCATCAGAAAATACTGGAGCCTTAAGGAAGCAATCCAAAATATTTTCTCATGAAATTAAGGGAGTGGGGAATAGGGAGTCGGGAGTAGTAGTGCGTAGGCTGCATCCAGCCCGAAGGGCTTACATCTTGCTCGCTTTATACAATATGCGAGCAAGATGCTCGCACTACCAAATATTTTTTTAACCCCTCAAAACTAATGACATGAACCAGTAGTACTCCGTGTCATTAATTTTGATGGGTAGTGCGTAGGCAAAGCCAGCCCGCAGGGCTTACATCTTGCTCGCGTACTATATAAAGCGAGCAAGATGCTCGCACTACAAAATATTTTTGAACCCATCAGAATTAATGACACAGACCAGTAGTGGTTCGTGTCATTAATTTTGATGGTATATATTATTGCATGTAGGTTAAGTGTCCCGCCTGACCTACTACAGTCCCTCTTGACAGTTTAGGCACTTTTTTATTTTGAATACTCTAAGGGGTTTGAACTGGTGTTGATGTTGGTGTTGGTGTTGGTGCAGCCGTTACCGTCGGTGTCGCTGTCACGGTTGGGGTTACTGTTGGAGTTACTGTTGGGCTTGATGTAGGAACAACTGGATTTGTCACGGTCAGGTCAATGGCATAATCTAAATTACTCGAACCAGCAGAAACTACCACAAACTCGTAATATCCGGATTCGGATAATGTTACCGAAAGATTTCGCTGTGTCGAATCTTGCAGAAATTGCTGCTTACCAGTAGGTGAATATACAGACAATAAAACTTTAGGACTTCCATCTAGTTTGAGTTCCATCTTTTGACCCTTGTTGAGTGATGAGATAAATACTTTACCATCACCCGGTTTAAGCACACCTCTTGTGTTGCCATTGGTTGCACCATTGCCGAAGCTAATTCTTCCTGTTACGCTACCCGACAAAATTGCATCAACCTTATCGCTAGCATATCCTTGCCAAACCTGTCCGATGGGTTGGTCGATAAATTCTTTCCCACTCTGTTCGGGAAATAGTCGGAAGAAAGCAGCATCGCTTAAATCGGCAAGCGAACGACTGCCAACATTAACTTCATTTATCTTGCTTCTCCAGCCGGTTCGCTCCGATTTGCTAAATGTTCCCAGTCGTTTCCTGGCTTTGGAACTTAAGGGAGCTAATTTTTCTAATAATTCGGCTGCTGTTTCATCCCATTTAGCTCGCAATGCATCATCACTTTTTTCGGTAGTTAGGGTGCGTCCTTGTTGACTGGGGTTATTATCCCAAAATACTTGGTTAACTAGGCTAAGGTAGAAATTGAAATCTATACCTAACTCTTGACGAAGATTTTTGAGCTTTTGTTTGCGATCGCGTTCTTCGGGTGAGTAATTAGCGTCGGGGTCAGTGGGTTGCTGGCTACTTGGTGTTGCAGATGCGGTTGGTGTAGGTATGGAAGTACCATTTGTACCAATATCGGAATTACTGGTTAAGCTTCGGACTCCCGCTATTCCCGCACCTGCCGTACCGGCTACAAGTATGAATGCTATTGCAACTTTTCTTGGTGTCCACCAGGATTTTGTTGGAGTAGGGGGAATGTAAGCAGGGGGAGAGGG
>JANNFJ010000768.1:0-3726 GCA_031379725.1 Calothrix sp. OTE_75_metabat_31 | reverse complement strand
GGCAAAATTTCCCATATACATGCGTCAAAGCCAACCCCAGCAATCTGCGTCGCTCGGTCATTTGCCGAAACTGCAAACGCTTTTTGATGCCAAAAAATTAAATTTAACAATCCTCGATGCTCAATTTGAACTGCTTTCGGTTTTCCTGTAGAACCAGAGGTATAAATTACATAAGCAAGGTTATCTGCTGTAACGTTGCTGATTAAATTATCTTCGCTTTCTTGAGCGATATCCCAATTATCTAAACAAAGTATTTGGTAATTATCATTTTTTAACCTTTCCAGCCATTTTTGGTGAGTTAACAAAACCGATACTTGAGCATCTTCAAGCATAAAATGTAATCGTTCTGACGGGTAGCTTGGGTCTAAAGGCACGAAAGTTCCACCCGCTTTCAAAATAGCCAACATGCCGATGACCATATCAAATGAACGTTCTACACAAAGTCCCACTAGTACTTCGGTTGTAACTCCTAGTTTTTTAAGATAATGCGCTAGTTGGTTGCTGCATGTGTTTAGGTCTTTGTAAGTTAGGGATGCGATATGTCCTGGAGACGCGATATATCGCGTCTCTACATTTTTGGATATTAACGCTGTAGCATCTGGATGCTGTTGTGCTTCATACTCAAATAACTGATGTATGCATCTATCTTGAGGATAATCTACCTGGGTATTGTTCCACTCAACTAGCAACTGGTGTAGTTCAGATTCGCTCAAAAGGGGTAAATTACCAATTCGTTGGTCTGGATTTGCAACTATACCCTCTAATAATGTTTGGAAATGTGCCAAGAACCGTGTAATGGTAGCATCGTCAAATAAATCTGTGCTGTAAATGACAAAACCATTAATTCCTTCGCTTGCATCCATCCATAACCCATTTTCTACCTCTGGTTCCCACAGGTGAAATTCTAAATCAAAACGTGTTGTCTCGGTATCAAATTGCAACGGACTCAGCGTTAATCCCGGTAATTCTAATGCCGACATCGGTGCATTTTGCAGGGCAAAAACCACCCCAAACAACGGATTTTGATTCAAGTTGCGCTCTGGATGCAGTTCTTCGACTAACTTTTCAAACGGCAAATCTTGGTGAGCATATGCACCCAAGGCAACCTCTTTGACTCGACTCAATAATTCCCGAAAAGTTGGGTTGCCTGATAAATCGGTACGCAGGACTAAACTATTGACAAAAAACCCAATTAACCCTTCTATTTCACTGCGGTTGCGGTTAGCAATCGGTGTACCGACTGCAATATTTTCTTGCTGCGTGTAACGGTGAAGTAAAATTTGGAATGCTGCCAGCAGGATGATAAACAAAGTTACGTTTTCTTGATAGGCGATCGCACTCAAAGATGCACTCAAGCTTTTCGATAATTGTACCCTTTGCCTTGCACCCTGGTAAGTTTGAACTGCTTGTCTGGGTCTATCGGTAGGTAAATTTAACATTGAAATGCCATCCAACTGTTGTTGCCAGTAACTCAATTGCCTTTTTAGTACTTCCCCTTGCAACCAATTGCGCTGCCAGTAGGCAAAGTCTGCATATTGAATTGTCAGTTCTGGTAGAGGGTTCGGTTGATTATTGACAAAAGCGGCATACAGTGTGGCTACTTCATGAATTAGCACCCCAATCGACCAACCATCTGAAACAATATGGTGCATATTTAGCACCAGGATATATTCGGCATCATCCAATTGCAGCAGTTTGACTCGCAATAACGGGTCAGTTGATAAATTGAAAGGACGCTTAGTTTCTTCAATTATTAGTTTTCCTGCTTGTATTTCACGTTCTGTTTGTGAAAGTTGCTGTAAATCAGTTACTGATAGCGATATATCTAATGTCGGATTAATTACTTGAATTGGTTGCCCTTCCAGAATGACGAAAGTAGTGCGTAAAGCTTCGTGACGCTGCACCAACTCGTTAAAGGTTTGTGAAAGTGCAGCTAAATTAAGCGAACCAGTTAAACGCAATGCGACCGGGACGTTATAAAAAGGATTATTGGGTATTAATTGGTCAAGAAACCATAAGCGTTGTTGAGCAAAGGAAAGGGGAATTTCTGAGCGTGAAATCGGTACAAGGGGTGTAGAATTAGAATTACTTGTATCATTAGCTGCTTTCAGAAATTCTATAATTTCTGCTTTGCGCTGTTGAACTTCTGTACGCAGTTCGGCTGTGAGACTTGCTTGGGGGGCATTACAGCGCAATTTTTCACCATCCACAAAAACCTGAATATCTAAGCTGCGAAGATAAGATAAAAACTCAATCGTCTTCAAAGTTACACCCCTTCGCAATTATTACTTACTGATTATTAATCGATCAAGCATTTTTAACATACTTGTAGTGCGATATAAATCCTTCTTTGGATTGAAAATTAAATTATTTTAATTGTGGTATAGCCATCCTATTTGATTTTTGAACAGATACGTAGGGTGCGTTAGCGGCAGCGTAACGCACCGTTACTAGGCCTTGGTGCGTTACGCTATCGCTAACGCACCCTACACATACCTAGATATTTTCAAAAATCAAACCGGATTCCTATATAAAGCCGACATACTACTCAGTTAAGAAGGTTCCCGCTTATGATATTCATGCCGAAAAATAAGGATTAGATTACTCCTTAGAAAAATATGCCCGCGATTTATCCCCTGTAAGGGCAATTACAGGGGGTAAACCCGTTTTCCTGATAGGACACAGTATGGGTGGAATACTTACATTAACATTTTGTCGGCTGTTGCCAGAGCAATTAAGGCATCGGGTACAGGCTTAACTTTAGTGGATACTACTTAATATCATATCCGGTTGAACATTTGTAATTAACGTAGGTTGAGGTCAAGGTTTTGATTATTAAGATATATTTCACCAAAAGCATACGAAGCCTAGCAGAACATCATTGTTGGGTTTTACTAGTCTTCGGCAAGCGCTTTGCGTCAACGTTAAATCTAAAACATTAGTATGATTTTTAGAGGGGAAGATATCCTCTAGGAACAAAATAATCTTTAGGATTTAAAATTTATTAGATAATGTTCAATAATTGATTCTGGTCTAAATGAAGAAATTTCTAACATATTCTCGCACTGAAAAATTAGCTGTTCATCGGGTAAAGCTGAATCGCATAAATTTTTAAGCAGAATACGTGCGTTAGTTATAAGCTCGTTAAGTTTATCATAAGTCAGCGCTTTAGTAGCGTCAGCTACCGCATTTTTGGTAGCACCTATATTAGGATGAACAGAAACAGGTGTGTAAGAATAATTAGGATAATTTTTCTTGAACCATTCTACTGAAACTAATAATTGACCATGATTCTCCTTATCGAAAAAATTCTTTTCCTTCTTACGACTCTTTGCCTCGATAACCAAACCATGTTTATTATCAAACAACCATAGAAGATCGGGACCTTCGCCATAGATACTTTCTGGTCTTTCTGTTTGAAAGCCAAGAATAGAACCAATATCTTTTAAACCTTGCTCAAATTGATTGGCAGAAGCCTCTGGAACTAATTGAGAAACTGCTTGCTCAAACCAGGAAAGATATGCTCGTCGGTGAGGCTTATACTTGGTAATATTAGCAACTATTGATTCAGCTTGCTTACCTGGAATTGTAAGAGGTTTATAGGGTGGAGTAACTGTAGGCCGCAATAAAAGATTATTATCAGCAAATGCTTCTCGCTGAAGTTTTTCAGATTTATTCGTATCACCCCAATAATGTGCAGTACGCGCAGCAAGTTGCTTTAACCAA
>JANNFJ010000749.1:0-7137 GCA_031379725.1 Calothrix sp. OTE_75_metabat_31 | reverse complement strand
TACGTTATCGAGAGAGGTAAACACGAAGAGGAATTATTCCAACTTGCGGTTGATAATCATGCACTACTCAAGCAAGAGTTAATTAAGCGACTGTCGTCCCAAGATAAGGAAGATTCTCAAGCAAGGTTTGAAAAGTTAATGTACCGATGGTCGGATGGAACAACCCGTAATGCTCCTGAAAGTCTATCTCCAGATAAATTCGATACTGAGAACTTTTCAACAGTGTACGTTGGTAAAGATGCTGCTATTAATGCGGAGATTCAGCGACGTGTGCTGACTTTTTACGATTTAACAAATACCTATGGACCTGCATGGCAAAATCGTTTTGCCAATACTTATATTAGTGGTCTTGAAAATATTAACTCAATTTACTGGCATGGATATCCTTTAGGATTACAAGCCAAAAATCTTAATATTCCAGAGGAAGAATTTTTTTACGTTTCCGACAAACAGCATAATAAACAGCGTCAAACTGCTTGGACTGGTGTGTATCTCGACCCAACTGTGAAACTTTGGATGGTTTCCGCAGAAACCCCAGTTGACGATGCTTCAGGTAAACATATTGCTACAATTGGACACGACATTATTCTCAGCAAACTAATTAAAAATACTATTGAAGATAAGTTACCAGGAACTTATAACTTTATATTTCAAGATGATGGAAGGTTGATAGCACATCCATCGCTTATTAAAGAAATAGAGGCAAGTTTTGGTAAATTTAACATTATTAACGATGGTTCGCAACATCTCCAGAGAATCTACGCTTCAGTTAAAGCAAAGCAACCGGGGCAATTTGTTGTTGATAACCTAATAGATGGGGAGTTTGTGGCAGTTACCCGACTTGCAGGTGTAAACTGGTATTTTGTTACCGTTTATCCGAAGTCATTACTAATCGGGGTTGCATTAGAAAACGCTAAGTTTATTCTGTTACTAGGTACCATTGCGTTATTCGTTGAGCTTTCATTACTTTTTTTCGTATTAAAAAATCAAATTGGTAAACCACTTAACCAATTACTGAATGCGACTCATACAGTCGCACAAGGAAACTTTGCTGTTAACTTAGATACTAGTAGACAAGATGAATTAGGTAAAATTGCAGATTCTTTTAATAGTATGACGAGTCAGTTATATCAGTCCTTTGAACTGTTAGAAAAAAGTAATAGCGATTTAGAAGTAAAAGTCGAAGAACGAACAGCCCAATTATCTTACACATTAAAAAAACTTCAAGAAACACAAATGCAACTGGTACAAAATGAAAAAATGTCATCCTTAGAGCAAGTAGTCGCAGGTATTGCTCATGAAATAAACAATCCAGTCAGTTTTATTCATGGCAATCTCAATCCCGCAAGGGAATATATGAGAGATTTGCTTTCCTTAGTCGAGCTTTATCAGCAGGAATATCCTCATCCTACCAATGCGATCGCGCAAAAAACCGAAGATATCGAACTCGAATTCCTCATGTCCGATTTAGGTAATTTATTTGCATCAATGCAAGTAGGTACAACTCGCATTCAAGAAATAGTCAAATCTCTACGTAACTTCTCTCGTCTTGACGAAGCTGAGATTAAAAGTGTCGATATTCACGAAGGAATTGACAGTACGTTAATGATTCTCGACAATCGCCTCAAGGGAATTAATGTGACTAAACAATATAGTCAATTACCGACAGTCAAATGCTATGCCAGACAACTGAATCAAGTATATATTAGCATTCTCGCTAACGCAATTGATGCATTGTTAGAAAAACAAAAATATACTGACTTTTCCCCCAACATTACCATCAGTAGCGAATTAATTGATTCTCATTGGGTACGAATCGCATTTGCTGATAACGGAGTTGGAATCTCTAAAGATGTCCAGCAACGTATCTTCGATCCATTTTTTACTACTAAACCCGTTGGCAAAGGTACTGGGATGGGTTTATCTATTAGCTACCAGATTATTACTGAGAAACACAAAGGTAAAATTGAGTGTCACTCTACACCCCAATCAGGTAGCGAATTTGTAATTATGATTCCCATTGGTGGGTGTAACCTGTAACCATAAAAAGTGAGTTGTATTAAATAGGCATAATTTCGATAAATTCTTCTAAAGAAGCAACAGTAATTGCTGCATCCATAAGACTTTCAAGCTGTTCTACACTTTTTCCCTCAAACCTTGCTTGGACATCTTGGGGAATTTCACCAAAACGTTGCTGCAATACTCGTACTAACTGTCGTTTAGCACCTTGTTGTATACCTATTTTCTCACCTTCGGTCAAAATTTCTTGATACCAGGGTGATTCTCGCAAAATTGCCATATCCCACCTCATAATTTGTTGCACAATCGGCGTATCTAGCACAAATCTAGCAAAAAATGCCAGCAATGGTTCTAATTCATTTAATTGTGTATCTGCCCTTAACAATTGTACTGCTCGTTCGACAACTGCTGGGTCACCTCCACCTCGCAATATCGGTACAAATGGTAATAACGATGGTAGGGGTTGCCCAAAAACAATTTCCACATCGACTTCCCATAAATTAATGACCCGATAATCTTGAATTGCCCTCAATCCCAAAAATTCCTCTTCGTAACTGCTGGCTACAATTACATTCGCAGCAGGCGGTAAGATATTTATCAGGACTGGAAAAGTCGGTAGTTGATATTTCTCTGTTGCTAAAGCTGTATAAGCTCTCATCCGTGATGGCATATTTAGCTTATAACGTAGCTGCAACTCATTGAGTACCAAAAAATCTCCATGAGTCGGATTATATGCTTTAACTAAAACATCTGTATCGCGGCTAATCCAAAGAAAATTCCGAATCGATAATTTGCTTTGACACAACTTGTGGAAGTTGTGTTACCCATTGCACCCAAGCATAGAAGTGCTAAACTAATCAGTCGCTTCCAAAAGTAGAGAAATATTAATTTCAGAGTTTTCTGGTAAATTATACTAATTATGCCTTGAATTAAAAGGCTAATAATATCAAATTTATTTCTTTTATTTGACATTGAATTAAATGTGTATTACTAATTCAAATAGATCTTCATTAACGGTAATTTTTATGACTACCAAACGAGCGCAGATTTTAGCTACTACTGTACTAATAATAGCCTGTACTGGTTTATTCTACTCAGTGCGAAATACGGTCAAACCTGCTTGTGATGCGGCATTGTCAGCAGGAAAAATCCCATCAGATAGATGGGTAGGGGCGTTAGATACGCCTGCTACACCCGCAGAAATTCAAAAATACTGTAATGACACACTTTTTTGGACACCTGCCGTAGTCACTGGTCTTGCTTTAAGTCTTCTTATAGCATTAGGGGGAGTTAGTTATTTTGGCTTTGGCTTATTATCCACTTTAAGAAATAAGAGCAAATAGTTGCAATTACGATATATTATTTTATTCACATCTCCTTTGATAAAAAGGGGTGTTTTTTTGTCCATGTACTAGCCTTTTGGGGTTGGGCTAATGTGGTTAAGAGCGTTGATGATGGAGCGTTTGTTTAGTTAAGTCTGACTTTTTGCACAACTTGGGTGAAGGGTATAACTTTACCTTTCGAGAAAGCAGTTTTTGATTACGGGGATAAAATTTTAAGTGGCACTGACTGGGAAGATGCTTGCCAAATTGCGACCGCCCTGCTCAATAAGTGCGATAGCTTTCTGACTTGCGATCAGGAAGTAAAGGGATTGTATGGTAATTTAGTTAGTGTTCGGTATGTTGCCAAGAAGTGAGCTACTTTGTTTAATTTCCATCGTTGGGTTCAAATCCCTCGCCTTCAGGCGACAACTTCAGTAAGTTTTGTTATGAAAAGGCGGTATGCCTAATGTCAGTCGCTTACTACCTGTATCTGCTGGCTTTACCACAAGATTTCTAAATAACAGTAAGTAGTTTACCCATTATCAATATACATTAATTGTTGTTCCCATTTTCTACTGCTCATTCCCCGTGACAAAAAATCCACCTTGCACGATAAACCTACGGTCGGCTTGCGCGATCGCACTCGGTCAAAATAGCATATCTATAGCTCGACAAATCACGAACTTGTTTCCCGGTGCAACCCTTTACGGTTTAGCTAATCGTACATCTACTGTTGATGTGGATGTCAGCTTTACCGATTTTGGTGACACAGTGCGGGAATTATTTGCCAACGGTACACCAATCATTGGTATCTGTGCTGCGGGAATTTTAATTAGAACCCTTGCACCATTGCTTTCTAATAAATCACAGGAACCCCCAGTCATCGCAGTTGCAGAAGATGGAAGTGCGGTAGTACCTCTATTGGGTGGACTGAGTGGGGTTAACGAAATGGCACGACAAATTGCTGCTTCATTAAATGTGCAACCTGCCATCACCACAACGGGGGATATTCGGTTTCGCACTGCGTTGTTATCTCCTCCCCCTGGTTATAGCTTAGTAAATCCCGATGATGCGAAGACATTTATTTCTGATTTACTCGCAGGTGCAAAAGTCAAAATTGAGGGAAATGCACCCTGGTTAACCAATAGTCAATTACCAATTGCCGAATCAGCCGAATTAACAATTCAAGTGACAGAATTGGGAACACCCAGTTCCAAATGCCTAGTTTACCATCCCGAAACCGTCGCACTATCACGGGGCAAGTTAGCAATTATTGGCACGGGACCGGGTGGTTTACAATGGATGTCTCCCCAAGTTCAAAATATCCTCAAATCGGCAACTGATTTAGTAGGTTATAAAACTTACCTCGATTTAATTGGTTTTTTAGGTGATGGCAAACAGCGGCATGAATCTGACAACCGCGAAGAAGCAGTACGTGCAATGCAAGCGCTCGATTTAGCGGCGCAAGGGAAATATGTAGCAGTTGTATCTTCAGGAGATCCCGGTATTTACGCAATGGCAGCGGCAGTATTTGAGGTTTTGGAACGTTACAATAAACCCGAATGGGACAATATCGACATTGAGGTTGCACCGGGAATCTCAGCAATGCAAGCTGCTGCTGCGGCAATTGGGGCACCTTTGGGACATGATTTCTGTGCAATTTCGCTTTCGGATATTCTCAAACCTTGGTCGATTATTGAACAACGGATATCAAAAGCAAGTGAAGGTGATTTTGCGATCGCATTCTACAATCCTGTTTCCAAAGAACGCACCTGGCAATTAGCCGAAGCAAGAAATATCCTTTTAAAATATCGTTCTCCCGACACACCAGTTGTGTTAGCACGAAATATGGGTAGACCTGGGGAAACTGTGAAAGTGATTACCCTCGGACAACTAGTACCCGAAGTTGCCGACATGCGAACGGTTATTATTGTTGGTTCGAGCAAGACCCGGAAAATCGAAAGACTTGGTACTACTTGGGTTTATACACCGCGTCGATACGGTGACTTGGGATAACTTTACTAATACTTCACAATTGTTAAGTATTTTTGTAGTAGTAATTTTGACTTAAGTCTGAATAAAATGGGTCAGTAATCAATCTTGCTGAATTAATGTTTTGCTCACATAATCCCAAAATGAAATTCACCAGTATTTGTACCTTAACTACAATAGCAGTAGTTTTTGGAATCGTTAGTCAAGCAGTTGCAGAACAAAGACCTGCTTTTAAGACACCTTCGGGTAATATCTACTGCTTGTTACAGGAAGATAACAGCTTACGTTGTCAATTATCCGAAAACACAGCAAAACTTCCACCTCAACCAAAAGACTGTGATTTGGATTGGGGTAGCAGCTTTAGGATGGATTTAAAAGGTAAAGCGATACGACTTTGCTACGGTGACACAATAGCCAATTCTAACTACCCAGTTCTAGCTTACGGTAAAACTTGGCGCAGTCAAGGTTTTACTTGTATATCGAAAACCTCCGGAGTCACTTGCACGAACCAGTCAAAAAAAGGTTGGCAAATCAGTAAAACTGCACAGAAGTTATTTTAGGTTGCTTGGAATAATTAATTATGGCTAAACTATTCTGGGGAATCATAGCAGTTGGATTAGTTTTGTGTACAGGACAAGCAAATGCAGCTTACGAGAATTCGGCTAATAATCGATTTCGTGATATTGGGAATACTGAGTTTAACGGTGATACTGTACCCAAAAATTGTCGAGTCAAGACATTTAAAACTAGAGAAAGAGTAGGTACTTGGGAAAGGGACGTAATTTACGAACTTTGCACCCAGAATAACAAACCTGTGTATTTGAGCGAAAGCTATGACGCAGGAGAAAATAGGAAAGTTGACAAAGTGACTCGTAAAATCTTCAGTTACAAGCAGGGTAAATTAGTCCGTATCGACCATACTATACTTTCAACGAGTGCAGGTTTCCGCAACGGTCAACCAGTAGTTGAACGAAGTGATTTAGATGAAGCAATGAATTGGGACTTAAGTAAAGAGTCGAAAGAACTCTTTCAAACCTTAGCTGACGAATCAAAGAATATACTCAAAAAATTTGGAATTCGTTAACTTACAGCAACCTCCTTCTAATCCTACCATCAACAAAACCCCTCTCTGCGCCTCCGCGCCTCTGCGTGATAAAAAACATGTATTGTATTACGCATGTAAGTAAAAAATTGTCAATTTTTATAAATATTGGAGAATAAATATGCGTAAGTTATTGTGGGCAACAATAGCTGCTGGATTGGTTTTAAGTACACCACACTTAGCTAATGCGAATGATGCATATAGCCGATTTATCAAAACCCAAGTAGCCGAATTTGAAGGAGACAAAGCACCCGAACAATGTCGAGAGAAAAATCTTGAAGAAAAGGATGAAGGCAACTACAAAATTACTTACTCTCTTTGTGCAGTCAAAGGTAAACCCATCTACATCCGGGCAAGTAATGAAGATTCTCCCTTTGCTGTGATGAATTACAGTAAAGGTAAATTAGTGGGTTTGAGTCTTGCTGAAGGTACTGCTGGAGTTGGTTATCGTAACGAACAACCAGTAGTTTACTGGAACTCTGGGGAATTTTCAACTCGTACTGTCAACTGGAAATTAAGTGCAAAAGACAAAGCAACTTATCAAAAGGATGTCATAAAATCTAATCGTCTTCTCAATAAATTTGTGTTTCGTTAGTTAACTTAGGTTAGGCATCTTGCCTGTCCTTTAATTTTTGTAACTTCCAGTTAAATAATTTTCCCTCGTTCTGGGCGCAATGCCTTGCGCCCCTACAAGTTAATTTT
>JANNFJ010000745.1:0-3833 GCA_031379725.1 Calothrix sp. OTE_75_metabat_31 | reverse complement strand
CCTTGAGGAACAAGCGTGCTGCGGTATATTTTATACGCAGGGTAAGTTCCTTCATCAATACCCAAAGCTACCGTTTGTATTTGAGTATATTTCTTAATAGGTTCGGCTTCACCAGTAATTTTAGATTGGTCAATTTCTAATGCTACCTCTTCTAAAATTTCTCCATCTGTCGGAACTTCTTCACCTTGTTCAAGATAAACGACATCACCTACAACTAAATCTTTACGCGGAATTGTTGTAAAACTGCCGTCACGAATTACTTTGATAGTTGCTTCGTCGTAAACTGAGTTAAGAATATCAAACTCTTGAGAAGCTTTATACTCATTTACAAAAGCTAAAGTCGTTGCCAACAAAATTGCAACAATAATTCCTAAGCCTTCTGCATATTCACCCTCAACGATTCCGACAGTAATAGCCACTACTGCTGCTATCATCAAAATCCGAATTACAGGGTCTTCAAATTTTGTTAAAAAAAGCTTCCACCAAGGTTCTCTTTTTGGTGGAGTCAAAATATTGCTGCCATATTTTTGGCGATTGATTTCAACTTCTTTTGAAGATAGTCCCTGGAATGGCATAGATGTGCCATCTTTGACCTGATTATTAATCATTAGTAATTCTTTATGTATTTAATGGTAATTTGTGTCGGCGAATAGCGTTATTCATCAATATTATTTGTTCAGCATGAAATGAAGGTGGCATTAAACTGTGGATTCGATGGTCGAGTCCATCATGCATCACATCTGTGGGTAATTTAGAATGGTCTAAACCCAAAGTATGACCGATTTCATGAGCAACAGTATTAGCTATTAAATTAGATAATTGATTCAAATTTAAATTTGCCTGGTAAGATACGCCTAATATTTGGTCAATGCGAACAGCAGCATGATCTGTAACTCTGTTGTGATTGAAACTAGCAATTCCTAAATAATCTACAGCGTCCTGTTCGGCAAAAACATAAACATGAGTAAAGTCTTGTCCCCACTCTTTTGAATCAGGTGAATCTGAAGTTAAAAATACATTTACACTTCTAAATGCACTAAAAACCTTTGCCAGTGAATCTGTTAATATTTCTAACAGTGTTTCCTTCTCTTGGGTATTCAAATTCACACCATAAATATCTACCCAGATACAGTGACGAGTCTGCTGAAGGCTAGGAATTAACCATCCACAAAATGGACAAATTTGCCAATCGGTTTGAATCTGGGAACGGCAAGCTTGACAGCGAAGTTTTGACGGTGAACGCTTCAAGTTAATCCGTTCCCAAATTGGAACTTGGAGTTTACGACTGGTCTTTTCTAAATTTAGACGGTCATAAAGTGACATTCTACAAACAGCTAGCAACCATATTCGAGTTGGAATATGGCGTAACTGAATTAAAGTATGAATCTTAATATAAAAACGTTATGCCATTTCTTCATGGAAACGCACTTTATTCCCGACCGTAGAGACGTTATATCTAGCGCCTCTACAAGATTACTTAGCGTAAGCTTATACAGAATTGGCATTACAGTAACGTTTTTATAATATTTTTGGGATTACGTAAATTCCGCATCATACATGAAATTAGGAACGCCAGAATTTTAAGTTTAAGTTATTAATATAAACTTAAACGTAAGAACTAACAAGTTCTCCTAAACCATTGACAGCAACACCATCACCAATCGCGGCCATTTTCCACTCATTGTTATGTTTGTAAACTTCAGCTAAAACCATTCCGGTCATGCCTCGATATTCTGAACCAGATAAGTTATATCGAGCCAATTCTTTATTGTTTCCCATGTTTACCAAACGTACAAAAGCATTTTCAACTTGACCAAAGTCTTGCTTTCTTTCAGCAGCTTGGTAAATATTAACTACAAAAACTAATTTGGAAATGCTCGCAGGGATATTTGGTAAATCGACGATAATTACCTCGTCATCACCATCACCTGCACCAGTTAAATTATCACCTTGATGTGAAATTGCTCCTGACCAATGACGGAGATTACCAAAGAAAACAACGTTCTCTTGTTGTGTCAATTTGCCATTTGCATCAAGGCAAAGTAAAGAAGCATCTAGGTCATAATCAGGACTACTACTGCCAAACATTCCAAACAATCCACCACCCGAACGCTTGGCTATATCCCAACCCAATCCGCACATTAATCGGGTTAAACCAGGGGCTTCCTTACTCAGCGAAATTCGCTGTCCTTTTTGTAAATTAATTGTCATAGTAAATATCCTGCTTTTATTAGCTAAAACGGTCAAGTAGAGCTTTTAATCCACCTTGATAACCTCCACCAACTGCACTCAAACGCCACTCACCATCTTTGCGATAAAGTTCTGCCATGATTAACGCAGTTTCAATCGAGTAATCTTCAACTAAGTCATAGCGAAGTACTTCTTGGCTGTCTTGTGCATTGACGACACGAACAAAAGCATTTTGAACTTGACCAAAGTTTTGATGACGTTCTTCGGCTTCAAAAATAGTTACAGTAATAACAATTTTTTGTACTTCAGCAGGTACTTTTTGTAAATTTATTTTGATAGCTTCATCATCCCCATCACCAGCACCGGTACGGTTATCACCCGTATGTTGAACCGATTTTGCCGTTAAATTAATTATCAGTACTATACTTATAACCCTTTGCCCTTACCCTGTTCTTTCACACCAACCCTGACCGCAACGCTACCACCGCAGCTTGCACCCTATCATCAACCGAAAGCTTATTCATAATTCCCCGGACGTGGGTTTTGATAGTGTTGGGACTTAAATATAGTTTCTCGGCAATTTGGGGATTACTCAAACCTTCCACCATCAACTTCAATACTTCTAACTCCCGTTGCGACAAGTTAGCAGGATTCGTAGAAGCTAAAGGTGGTTTGAGGTTTTCAATCACCCGTCTAGCAATTAATGGGTCGAGGTAAGTTGCACCTTCATAAGCAGCAGAAATTGCACTCAATAATCGCTCAACAGTAGCACCTTTAATACAATAAGCATCAGCACCACTCGATAATGCTGCGATAATTTCGGTTTCGGTTTGATGCGATGTCAGCATGACAACACGGGTTTGGGGTAATGCCGCTTTGATTTGCTGCGTTGCGGCAATACCATCCAAACGGGGTAATCCGATATCCATCACAACTAAATCGGGTTTTAGTTTAAGTGCTTGTTGCACACCCAAATAACCATCTTCAGCTTGCCCGACAATTTCGAGTTGCGGGTAAACCATTAACGACTGTTCGAGTCCCAATTGCATCATCGGGTCATCTTCGACGATTAAAACCCGCAGTGGAGGTGCATCAATGGGTAGATTTAATGACATTTTAATTAAGTTAGGAGTTAGCTGTTAACTGTTAGCTGTTAGGAATTAGCCGTTATACCAATTCTATGTAAAGCTGCATAGAATTTTACCCCACCCCTTAATCCCCTCCCCGCTTGCGGGGAGGGTTAGGGTGGGGTTCAATATTTATGCAACTTCATATTAAATTGGTATTAGGAGTTAGCTGTCAATAATCTAAAATAGGGAGTTAGGAGTAAATAATTGAGTTTTCCGCAGTGAGTTGTTAGAAGCAAATAACTAGCTATTTTTATTTAACTTTTTAATTATTCTTAACTCTTAACTCCTAAATTTTAACTCCTAACTCTTTTTAATCTTCTACCCGATATCCCAACTCGGCTAAACGGATGCGTGATTGCCGCCATTTGGGTTGGACTTTTACGAATAATTCGAGGTAAACTTTACCTGCAATTAGCTTTTGAATTTGTTCGCGGGCAGCGCTACCAATGGCTTTGAGCATTGCCCCACCTTTACCTATCAAGATTCCTTTTTGCGAATCACGCTCAACATTAA
>JANNFJ010000737.1:0-8946 GCA_031379725.1 Calothrix sp. OTE_75_metabat_31 | reverse complement strand
ACTCCAACCTCTAGAAGCATTATTTGAGTATCTCGAACGACAGAAGCAATCGGCATTGACTTTGACAAATTTGAGTCAGTGGTTCAACTCTGTTGTCGATGGAAGTTGGCAAACTGTTGAATCATTGTTGAGTCAGTCTGGACTTCGACCCATGTACGCATTTCGTGGCAGCGAGATGATAAATGGAACAAGAAAAGCAAAATTGATTGACTTGGGAATCCAAATTGCCAATCAACCTGTGATGTTAATCGTTGAAATTAATCCCCAACTTAACCAACAAACTAATATTCGTCTCCAACTACATCCAACAGGTAATCAAGTATACCTTCTGTCGGGAATCGAGTTGAAAGTTTTGGACGAGTTTGGAGGAATATTTTTAGAAGCACAAGCTCGAAGCGCGGATAATTACATTCAGTTACAGTTTAGTGGCGAAGTTGGGGAGCGGTTTAGTGTAAAAGTAGGGTTGGATGATGGTAGTATCACCGAACATTTTGTCATTTAGGGAATAGGGAGGGGCGGGTTTATGATTATTTTGATAGAAAACTAGAAATCTCGGTAAACCCACCCGTTATTGAGTAGGGAAAAATATAAAATTTAGACATTTTTTTTGATTGTCTGATTTTATTAACGAGTTTAATAAGGATGTAATTTTTATTTAGATGTAAGTAGACGGTTAAAAAAACAAGTGTGTAAAGAAACGTTAAATAACCCAAAACTCTATGAACCGACTCCCTACTACTCCATGTCATTAATTTTGCGGGGTTGTAGCATAGGCGTCTCGCCTGTGCAGTCCGGTCAGGCGGGACGCCTAACCTACGAATGACAATATATACCCTCAAAATTAATGACATAAACCACTACTCCCCAATCCCTAATGATTAACAAATATGGGTAAGTTAGTTGTCTTAAAATTTGGTGACGGTAGTTTTGAAGCAGGTTTTGCCGTCACTTTACAAATTGGGATGGATGGGGAACTACCCAATCTCGAAATCATGGGTAGATTGCCAAGTGCTACGCAATTGCCAGCTTACTACGACCATTGGCAATTGAGCTATCGTCGTTTAGGCAATGGATTTCGGCTGTCTGCCAATAAAGTGCAGGTAACAAATGTCTCGATTACTAACGATTGTCAGACAACAGCCCAAATTTTGCTGCTTCATTTCAATACCTGGCTGCAATCGGAATCGTTTCGTCCTTTGCGGGAAAAATTACTCGAAAATCTATCGCTTACGGATGCCGTTAGAGTCATATTGCAAACCGAAAGCACTCAATTACTAAAAATGCCTTGGCAGGCTTGGGATTTACTCGAACGCTATCCCCATGCCGAAATTGCTTTGTCTTCTCCAAGTTACGAACGCTACGAAAAACTACGTAAACCCAATTTAAAAGTAAAAATTTTAGCTATAGTCGGCAATAGCCAAGGGATTGATACCCAAGCCGACCAAGCGCTACTGGAAAATTTACCTGATGCGGATATTACCTTTTTAATCGAACCCCAACGTCAACAGTTAAATGACCAACTCTGGGAGAATGACTGGGATATTCTCTTTTTTGCAGGGCATAGTTTGAACCACAACGATGAATCAGGGCGAATTTTCCTGAATCAAACTGATTCTTTGAATATGGGTGAATTACGGTATGCGCTGCAAAAAGCTGTCGATCGCGGGTTGCATCTAGCCATTTTTAATTCTTGCGATGGGTTGGGATTAGCCCGCGAACTGGCACATTTACAGATACCCCAAATTATTTTTATGCGCGAACCCGTTCCGGACGTGGTTGCTAGCGAATTTTTAAAGTATTTTCTGGGCGAATTTGCCAGGGGTACATTGTTTTATCAAGCAGTACGGCAAGCAAGGCAAAGATTGCAGGGACTCGAAGATAAGTTTCCCTGTGCAACTTGGCTACCCATGATTTGCCAAAACAATCCCGCACAAATACCTCTGGCTTGGAAGGAATTAAAACAGAGTCCGTCTCCTGAAACTTCTTCGCTACCCTTAAAGCTGCTGAAACCACAAAAGCAAGTGCCGTTTACATTGCTTTCTGGCGTGATTGTGGCTGCGATAATCTGCGGGTTGCGCTTTTTGGGGATTTTTCAAAATGCCGAACTCAAAAGCTTTGACCAAATGCTATGGTTACGTTCGATGCTTGCCCCCGAACAACCGGACGATAGATTATTGATTGTGACGATTGATGATGTCGATTTAGCCGAACAACGCCGTCAAGACAAATCATTAAAAGGCACTTCCATCTCCGATAAGTCACTGAATTTACTACTCGAAAAATTACAACAGTATCAACCCCATGCCATTGGCTTGGATATTTACCGCGATTTTCCCGCACAAGATAAAGATTTAATTAACAAAATTCAACAAACACCGAATTTGATTGCCATTTGTAAAGGTGGATATTCTCCAACCAATACCAACGGTATCCAACCACCTCCCGAAATTCCCCAACAACAGCTAGAGGAACGTTTAGGGTTCAGCGATTTTATCCGCGATCGCGATGGTGTTGTCCGTCGTCATTTATTATTTATGAACCAAGAAGCGGCTTCGCTTTGTACTACGCCGTATTCCTTTAACTTACAATTGGCATTCCATTACTTACAGTCGCAAGGAATTAATCAAGCCAACATCGTTGGGAATAAATTAAACATTGGCAAATCTGTCTTTAAACTGCTCAAATCGCGTATCGGTGGCTACCAAGGTATCGATGCAAATGGCGGTCAAATTTTACTCAACTGGCGTGCTGCCGAAAAAATTGCCCCCCAGGTAGCCCTCAGAGAAGTTTTATCGGGTCAAATTAACCCTAGCGCTTTCAAGGATAAAATCATCCTAATTGGTGTCACAGCCAAAGGAGACTTGCAAGATTATTTTCCCACACCCTACGGTAGCGAAGCCGATACGCAAATGTCGGGGGTTTTAATTCATGCGAATATGCTCAGTGAAATAATCAGTGCTGTTATCGATAATCGTCCTTTATTGCAAACATGGGTGTCTGGGGTGGAAATCCTATGGATATTGTGTTGGTCGTTGACAGGAAGAGTTTTAGCTTGGTGGTTTCACCAACGGCGTATACCAATATTGGTCACAATTGTTAGTTCTAGCGGAATCCTTTATATTATCAGCTTGGGAATGCTGGTATGTGGGTATTGGATACCTTTTGTGCCGAGTGCGATCGCGCTGATTAGTTCCTCCGTGCTAGGGGGGTACAGGCGCAAAGACTTGCGCCCGTACAGGAGTTAGGAGTTAATAATTGCTTTTGGTACACCATACTTTTAATTATGAAAACTTTTTTTTTACATAAACTACCTATTCTATTAACAATTGTTTTAGTTACTAGCTGCTTACTTGATAGCGGTTCTGACCAAAATGCGGCAGCACAACCAAAACCAAAATTGTCACCAGGCAGTAATGCGATAAACCTACGGTTCGCTTACGCGATCGCCACAAACAGTAAAATAAAATTTTCACGACCAGCGATACCCCCAGGTACTGCACCGGGAGGTCGTCGTACTGGCGGTGGCAGACGTGATAATTGTCCTGCTGTCAATCCTAAGCTTACTGCTTTAGTACCTGTTACTGAAGTTACATCCACCATTCAACATGTTTGGGGTTTGACTACAGTTGAACGTCCAAAATTTTGGTTTTATCTGCCTTATACCAAAACTGATTCTTACCCGACAGAGTTTGTTCTTCAAGACCAAGACTCAAACCTGGTATATACGAAGAATATTGCTTTACCAGAACAACCGGGAATTATTAGCGTTGCGATTCCTAGCAACATCCAAGCCTTAGCAGTTGACCAACAATATCGATGGTTTCTAAAAGTTTACTGCGATAATACGAAACAATCACCTCCGATCTATGTTGAAGGTGTAGTTCGTCGAGTTCATCTGAGTCCAATTGTTACTCAAGAATTAAGTGCGGCGCGATCGGAACAACAAGTTGCTATCTATGCTGAAAATGGTATTTGGTTTGAGGCTTTAGCGACATTGGCGGAACTGCAAAAAAATAATCCGCAAGATATGGCAGTGCAAGCTGCTTGGAAAAATTTACTTACTGATGTTGGTTTGGGTGAAGTTGCGGATAAGCCGATTAGGGAGTAAGGGTGATGGGGATTTTTAGCTGACTTGGGCGAGGGCGGGGTTTTGGGTGGGGTGAGGGCAGGGTCTTTGGGTGAGGGGGAGGGCAGGGTGTTTGGATAGGGTGAGGGCAGGGTCTTTGGGTGTGGGTGAGGGCAGGGTCTTTGGGTGGGGCAAGGGCGGGTTTTTAGAGATTTTTCGTTATTAATAGGTTCATTCGTTAACCCGCCCTTACAGGCTTTTCCCCTTTTTTGCTCTCTTTTCTACTGCCTACTGACTACTGACTACTCCCTAATTCTTGGATACTTTGCACGGCAGGGATTACCAACACAAACTTGCCCTGCTGGCATGTTCGCAAATACACTGCTCCTTGCACCAATTACCGCATTTGCACCGATACTGACTCCGGGTGCAATAAAGCAATCGGCTGCAATCCAGGCTCCATCCGCGATTGTGACGATGGCTGTTTTTAGACCGAAGGCGCGATCGCGCATGTCGTGGCTACCAGTACAAAGGTAACTTTTTTGTGAAATGACGCAGTGGTTGCCGATATTGATTTGGTCGAGGCTGTAAAATACAACGTCATCACCAATCCAACTGTAATCACCTATGGTTACTTTCCAGGGATATGTAAATCGGGCAGTTGGACGAATCAAGACCTGGGTGCCAATTTTTGCGCCGAAAAGTCGTAATATGGCGCAGCGCATTCCATTTAAGGGATGGGGAGTTAGGGGAAATGTAATAGCTTGGACAAACCACCAAAATAAAATGTACCAACTTGGACGACCTCGGTCAAACCAGGATTGGTCATATTTGCTTAAATCGACAAATGGTTTTGTTGAGTTTTGTTCGTCGGAATTAATATGATTTTTTGATTCGGTAATCATAAAATATTATAATAAATTTCATGTAAGTTAGACATTCTGCCTGACTTGTGTCGTGTAAGTTAGGCATTGTGCCTGACTCCACAAATTTAAAATGCATAGGCAGGATGCCTATGCTACGACTTTATAAATTGAGAATGCGTATGCCTATGCTACGGTTTGTCCGGCTTCTTGCTTAAAAGCTGGTGGTGTTTTCGCTGACTTTTTTGCTGTGTTCAGTTGCCCGTTACAACTGCTCAATTCGTAAAGTTTTACACCAATTTGATATTCGTACTGACTCAACAAACGTCCGTAAATATATCCAGCTTTGCCATCGAGAAAACCGCGCTGGATAAAGTAAAATAATACAAACCGCAATAATGGTTTGAAAGGTAATCTCACCCAAATTTTCTTTAAAAAGCGCTTGCGTTGAACTGCATCACCAAATAGACTTGCGCCAATTGTACCGTTATCGTGCTGACCTGTGAGGATATTATAATAAACGCGGGCTTCCCAGTTGGAATAACGGTTGTGACGTTCGAGCCAGTGGAAAAGGTCGCGGAAATCTTCGTGGAGCATGTCGTTTTTGAGATAACCAATTTTACCAGGTAAAACGACATGTTCGTGAACTTCGTTATCACCAGTGTTGCGGATATCTTCGGTTCCTAAGTTTTCGTAACGACCGCTTTTATGCTTGAATAATCGCAAGTTCCAATCGGGATATTTACCACCGTGACGAATCCATTTACCCATGAAAAAGACACGACGGTTGAGGTAGTAACCTTCGTTTTCTGAGTTTTGGATTGCAGCCGCGATTTCATCCCAAAGTTCGGGCGTAATGCGTTCGTCGCAGTCAACTATTAATATCCATTCGTTGCGGAGTGGAAGATTTTCTAATGACCAATTCTTCTTTTTGGGCCAGCGTCCGTTAAAGTTGAATTGAACAACATTTGCACCGTAGGTTTTGGCGATTTCAACACTTTTATCGGTGCTTTGGGAATCGACGACAAATACCTCATCCGCACGTTGGACGCTAGTGAGGCAAGCTGGTAAGTTTGCTTCTTCGTTTTTAGCTGGAATTATGACAGAAACGGGTATTTTATTAGACATAGAATTTTTTAGTTGTTAGTTGTTAATAGGTATTAGAGAAAGAGTGGACAGGTAGGATATATACAGGACAGGCTTTCCTGCCTATCCTACGGTTTTTTTTGAAGATAGAAGACCCTGAATAGCTGCATTTAAATAACCAATCTGACCGTAAGCATATACGAGTTTGTCAAAGCGTTCAGCTGGGTCAGAAATATATTGGATTGTTTTATATAAACCCCGTAAAAATCGTTCGCTGCCGCGTTGTAATTGTCCGATACCTGCTTTGCCTGCAAGTTGTTCGCGGTAGCATTCGCTGATACCTTGCCACCAACCGCGACTAAAAAACCAAGAACGGTTGAGACGTTCGGGTGAGACGTTGTGTGCGACTAAAGCATCGGGAAGATAGGCAACTTGCCAGCCTCGCTTGAGTGCGAGTTCGGTCATTTGCAGTTCTTCGTTGGATAATAAATTTTTACCGACGCGACCGAGGTTGGTGTCAAATCCGCCAATTTCTTTGAGGAAACTGCTGCGAATCGAGTAATTTAAGCCTCTTGGAGTTAATCCGGGATTTTCGATATAGATAACGGTTGTACCTAAATCGTATGCACCCAAATTTCCTGCTAATCCGGGGGATAACCAACGGGGGGGCTGGGTTCCTTCGGGCCACAATAATGTGACTTTACCTCCAGCTATCGCTAGCTTTGAGTTCTCCTGATATGCTGAGTATAAAATTTGCAGCCAAGATGTACTAGCTACGGCATCATCATCAAGGTAAGCGAGGATTTCGCCGCTTGCATTAACAGCACCAGTATTACGGGCTACCGATAAACCGAGAACTGGTTCAAAGACGTATTTGAGACGGGGATCGGCAAGTCGCTGTTTGACAACTTCGGCTGTGCGATCGCTTGACCCATTATCTACAACTATGACTTCAAACCCGATGGCAGTATTTTGTGCCAAAAGGCTATCGATAGCACCACCTAAATAGGTGTCTCGGTTGTGAGTGCAGATAATGGCAGAGATGGACGTATCTGGCATAGGAAATTTGGGGTTTTGTTAGTTGTCAGTTGTTAATTGTCAGTTGTCAGTTGTCAATTGTCAGTTGTCAGTTGTTAATTGTCAGTTGTCAGTCGTCAGTTGTCAGTTGTCAGTCGTTATCAAGCAATTAAGCTATAAACTACTGACAAATAACCAATGACCAATAACCAATGACAAATAACCAATGACCAATAACCAATGACTAATGACCATAAACTAAGTAGCCAACCCTGAAGCTAATGTATACTAAAAATTCCTAACCTTCCAACCGGGTATTTTCGGAATAAATCGTTAAATCTTCACCCGAAGAACGCGATTTTACTGAGACTTAAGATGAGCGTGGAGCATTACTAATGTTTGGGCTAATTGTCCCAGACGGGTTTCTAAAGATTGCTTACCTGTTAAAAGTTGGCGTAACTTTTGATAGCGTGCTATGGCCATACTGACGCTAGCAACCTGTTCGGGTGGACATGGACGAGTCCAAACTTTACCTGTAGAATCCAACCCGCACAACCGATAACCTGTACGCTGTCCATCTTTTGAAGCTGTTTTGGTTTGGGTTTTACAAATTTCTTCGACATAATTCATCAATTGGTCAACTTCCGCATGGCGTAACGTTGCGGTTCCGGTTGTTGGTTCGCTAGTTTGCGACTCCAACCAGCCGTTAACAATTGGTCCTTCGAGATAAATATCTTGAATTTGCCGGACGATACTTTGTAATTCAACTTGCCAACCTCCCACAATTTGCTGAATCTCTTGCAAAAGATTCATTGATAACGCAGGATTTGCCCCGTTACGGTGACTGGTAAATGAAGGGGCTTTAAATTTTGGTAAATCCGGTGTTTTGCAATCAAATTCGGGCGGTAAAGAGAAGGTTTGCACCGACTCATGCTGTATAAATATGTCTTCCCCCTCTGTCGCACATACTTCTTGCCGATCGGAGGTTGTATCCGCTTCATCTTGGGGACTGCCACCAATCCGAAAAGATAATGAAGGCTGTGGAGACTCATTTGATTCGGCTGGTGCTGGGCGATGACCTAAATCGTGTAAAGTTGCTTCAATGCGTTTTATGCCTGCTTTCATAATATCCCCGGTATCCACGAATTGTGTTGTCCAAAAATTGTCTTTAATGATGCAAAATTAAGTGAGGGAGTAGACAGTAGGAGTAGGGTAAGATATTAACTTCTTAACAATACTCTCCCTTGTTTCCCTCCACTTCAAGAAGGTGAAGGATGAAGGCACTATATTTCCCGAAAAAGAAAACTATTGGTGAGAAGGCGTTTGAGAATCTCAACCGGGAGCAATGTGCAAACGATGAGACTTTTTGAGAGGGATACACCGTCAATAATTTATCCTTTAAATCGTGATGGTAATTTTATCTATTTAAAGTGATTTAGGGGTAAAATTTCTATCCGTACAGTAAAAAAAAGTTGGTTAAAAATTTCAGACCCTTCTAATTAAACATACTAAGGAAATCGCTTTGGGTAAAGTCATATTGGTTACGGGACCATCGCGTTCAGGAAAAAGTGAATGGGCAGAAACTCTAGCTTTGAGGTCTAACAAAAATGTTGTCTATATGGCAACGGCAAATCAAGACCCTGCCGACCAAGAGTGGCAAAAACGCATCCAAAAACACCAAAATCGTCGCCCGCAAAATTGGCTGACTTGGGAAGTTCCGATTGCGCTATCAACCGCGCTGACAGATGCTAAACCTGATACCTGTATTTTGATTGATTCTTTGGGGACTTGGGTGGCGAATTTTTTAGAGGATTCTGAAGAGATCTGGTCGATCGAGCAATCTAAGCTATTAGCAAGTTTGCAGGCTCCGGCAGGCATGGTGATTTTGGTGGCGGAGGAAACTGGGTGGGGGGT
>JANNFJ010000726.1:0-2058 GCA_031379725.1 Calothrix sp. OTE_75_metabat_31 | reverse complement strand
TTCAAATCCCAACTAGTACCTCCCTGTAGCATTTTTCTAAACAGTTGATTGCTGTTCAGGTCGGTCTCGACTTTGAAGAGGGCGTAGTTAATAGGCAACATTACACCTTTGTGACTATGAAAATTTTTGATTGATGTAGTGAGCTAGATCACTCTTAAGCCTAGCATTGATCACTTCAAAAATTATTCATAGGTGTATGTAGTATGCAAAACTACAAAATATTCCTTAAGAGGTATTACTTAAAGAGTAAAGAGTTTTTATTATACAAATTTGAATATCTTAACCAACCACAGATATAAGAATGGCATCTACCTTTTTTAATACCTCTTCAAACTTACCCCTTCAGGCAAGTAGTCCTCCTAATAGTGATTTAAAAGCAATTTCTGAATCTGGGTTCAGTGGTGCTACAGACTTTTCAAGTCCCTTTAATACAAGCAAATACCTTAAATCTTCAAGTAGTTCCCTTGTGGCAACTAGTGTAGCAAGTGATTCCAATCCTAATCCTGAGTTTACTTCTGGATACTACACAGTTGGCAAGACTGGCAAAGTCAGTTTTGATTACTTGTTTGACGGCGGTGCCTTTGAAGGCGAATTAGCTATCTTTAATTTGGAGGGGATGGGGCAATATCAGATTGGGTCGGTTGATTTTATTAGAGAAGCGCTGAGGCGATCGCTCTCAAATTCAACACTGGGTTATATAGTGATTTCTGATATAGAAGAAGCAGCACGCTTTAGTGGAGATTTGAAATGGGATAAAAATCATAACCTTGGGGAATATCGAGGGCTGAAAAGCTTTACAATGCCAGAAGGTGATCAGTTTGCCATGATACAACTTCCCAGTGGTAAGTTGCAGGAAGCGTTGAATAATATCGATCTTACAGGTGAGAAACGCCCTCTTTTTTCTTTAGTGCCAAATAATCCTCTAAATGCCTATCATTTTGGGAAATTGCGAGATGTTAGCGGTGGTCAAATCTTTGGTATGGAGGATTTACGAGACGATGGAGCAAGTGACCGCGATTTTAACGATTTTGTCTTCTATATGCAGGGTGCTGTTGGTAGCGAGCCTTCATTGGATGAGTTGGTTAATAAAAGCCGAGATTGGCGTTCTGCGGACATCGGTCAAAAGATATCGGTATGGAAGCCAGTAGAGGATAATTCAGGCAAATCACCAGATAAACCGCCCGAAATATTGCCTCAAGATGGGGATTTGATAAAAGGCAGTGATGGGAAAGTCTATCAAATAGAAGCAGGGGAAAAACGATTGATTTCCAACCCTGGTATCTTCCGTATATTAGGATTTAAGAATGAGAATTTGAAAACTTTTTCCGATGAAAAAATAAGTAACATTCCTGTGGGAGAGCAATACTCAGTTCCCAAGGAATATCAAGAATCGTTACAATCTGGTAAGTGGAATTCTGAGTTTTATTGGTGGGATGGAAAGGATTTACCATCATTGAATTTTGCCGACAACAGAGATAATCTGTTTGCAACTATTAATCTTGATTCCAATCTTACTTCTCCAGCTGGAAATGTAAAATATGGAGTCAACTTTAACTGGGGCGCTGGTTCTCCAAGAAATGACAATAAACTGTTAGAGGATAATTTTGTTGTTCGCAGTTATAAGCAAGCTAATTTTAATGGAGAAAAATATATCGCAACGGTCAGAGCTGATGATGGTTATCAGTTATTTGCGAGGAACAAAATTACTGGACAAGTGCTTAATTTTTCCGATAAGGATAAATGGAGTACAGATGCATACGGTGAATTTAAAGAAATAGAGTTCTCACCTGAAGCTGGTACTTATGATTTGTATTTTCAGTATTTTGAGCGCACTGGAGATGCATATTTTAATTTCCATCGTTGGGTTCAAATCCCTCACCTTTAGGTGACAACTTCAGTATTTTCACTTTACTTGTTGGCGTATGCCTACAAATGACTATCGAATAGGCTCTCACTGTGTATTCGACATCAAACTACACATCGTGTGGATTACAAAATACCGTTATCCTGTTCTCAACAACCAAAAAATAGCTGGTCGAGTTAGGGAACTAATCAGAC
>JANNFJ010000721.1:0-2690 GCA_031379725.1 Calothrix sp. OTE_75_metabat_31 | reverse complement strand
CCGTAATTAACTTGGTCGTTGGGATTTACCCGTTTGTAGTTGCCAAGTTTATCTCCCAGAATTTCTAAGGCACGGTTTGCTAGGACTTCGTTAACGTTCATGTGGTGGGAAGTTCCTGCACCAGCTTGATATATATCGACTACGAATTGGTCGCGGAGTTTGCCGTCAGCGATTTCCGAGGTCGCTTGAATAATTGCTTGGCTGATATCTTCGGGAATGCAACCGAGTTTACCGTTGACTATTGCTGTGGCTTTTTTGATGTAAATACAGGCATCTACGTAAGTAGGTAGGGGTTTAATGCCGCTGATGGGGAAGTTTTCGATGGCGCGGACTGTTTGGATGCCGTAATAAACATTACTAGGAATTTGTTTTTCTCCCATCGAGTCGCTTTCGATGCGAAATTGGGGATTTTGGGTTTGAGACATGGTGATTTGGGATTCGAGACTTCAAGCTGCGTTTATTATCTGATGTGGTAGCGAAAATTGGTTAAATGGTTGATGTACTTCATGAGATTGGATAAAGCTATATTGGTTGTAACGCTTTATCGTCGAGACGTAATTATGCAAGTCACTTTAGACATCCCAGAGGAATTAGCAACGCGCTTAAATTCTCTCGGAGATAAAATATCACAAATTTTGGAATTAGGATTGCGTGAACTAAATACTTCATCTCAAACAGGTTTTAGTGGAATTGCGGAAGTGCTAGAATTTCTTGCCCAACTTCCTACACCCGAAGAAATTATTTCGTTGCGTCCTTCAGTTGTATTACAAGCCCAAATAAATCAACTGCTTGAAAAAAATCGCAGTTCTGGTTTGACTCCAGAAGAAGAACGCATATGGCAACAGTATGAATATTTAGAAAATTTAGTTAGGAAAGCAAAATTAAAAGCATTACTAAAGCTCAAAGCAGGATAATTTAAATAATGAGCAAGACATATATTTCATCAGCATTACGAAAACAGATTTACAAACTTATCATGTCGTGCTATGGCATTTCTCAACCCACTGAGGTACAGCCATTTTGCACCAAGATCAGGGCGCAATGCCTTGCGCCCCTACATGTGTAACTCACCTGGTTGGGAATTGCTATAAATCCAGAATATGAGCTTTAGATTAGATAACTTTAAAATCGGCGATTGCATAACGGGGAAAATAGTCAAGCTAGAACCAGATTGTGTTTTAGTTGACTTTTTTACTGGTGAATTAGCTTGTGTCCCACTATCAAAATTATCAATAACTAAGATTGAAACTCCAGAGCAAATTCTGCAATGCGGAGAACTCAGAGAGTTTTTGGTTGTCGGAAATTACGATGGTAAGAGTCAGATTTTTTTCTCTAATTGTTCACCTGAAACATTAATAGAAGATAGCGATCGCTTGTATGAGACAGCATTAAATTGTGCTTCTTTTGAATGCGGTCACCCCGTAAATAGAGAAGACCTAATTTTAGATACTAAAATTCTCCATGTTGGTGCCAGAGGAGTATCAGCTAGGATTCAGTGGTTTGTGTGTTCAGAAGGTCGTTTTCCCACCGTATATTTTTCTATTCGCCAATTAGAAATAGAACAAGCATGGGAACGGGTACGGCAACTGCAAACTGAAGACGCGACAATATATGAAAAAATCCTTAAAAAAACTCGAACTGGTGGAATAGTCAAAATTGAAGGTTTGCATGGTGTTATTCGTACTTGCAATGATAAAGGAAGGGAAGAATTAATAGTAAGGGAGGAACTTCCACTTAAGATTTTAGATGTAAGAGAAAACTACGCTGCCGTAGAATTAATCCACCACTCTACTTTAATTCGACTTAGGCAATTGCACGTTGGTCAGATTATTAGCGGCACAATAAGAAGCATTAAACACTATGGTGTGTTTGTTGATATCGGAGATTTAAGTGCCTTGTTACGGACTTCAATAAACTTAGATTTATCTGTTGACCACCCAGCCCAAGTCTTCCAAATTGGCGAGCAATTAAATGCGACAATTGCCGAAATAGATATAAAAAAATGTCGAATCCTTCTAGAGAGTTGTGGAAATTCGGCATAATAGCATTCATAGTGACAATGAAATTTAAAACTACTTCCGCATGAATATACCCAATACGATTACTTTTTCCCGACTTCTCGGTATCCCCTTTCTACTTTACGGCTTGCAGAATCCCACACCTCAAGCACGATGGATTTGCTTGGCAATATTTGTAATTTGTGCCAGTACCGACTGGTTAGATGGTTATTTAGCGCGAAAACTCAATCAAATTACCGATTTGGGTAAATTTCTTGACCCCTTAGTTGATAAATTACTGGTACTAGCACCGTTACTATCCTTAATTGAACTTCGACAAATACCCGCATGGGGAGTATTTTTGATATTAGGAAGAGAACTTGCGATCGCAGGCTGGCGTGTCAACCAAACGACTATTTCCGGTGCGAATATTTGGGGTAAACTCAAAACAGTCAGTCAAATTATTGCCATATCGCTGTTAATTGCACCCCTACCCGACGTTTGGCAAACACCCACAATCGTTTTTTTCTGGATTTGCGTTGCACTGACAATCATCTCTGGGGTCATTTATCTAGTACCGCAAAAAGTAAATCATGCATCAAAAAGCGAACCGTGACGATTGGAAAAATCAACCAATACCAGATTTTAAAGCTAAGTTGGAAATCAAACAGGTTTTTACCCTAGCCGAATACG
>JANNFJ010000714.1:0-9250 GCA_031379725.1 Calothrix sp. OTE_75_metabat_31 | reverse complement strand
GGGACTGATACCAAACCAACGTCCATCGGTGTCGCGGTATTCAAATACAAACATACTTCGGAGTAATTGCTGATACTGAGACTCACCTTTGAGACTTTGTTGGTGGACGACTTCGTAGAGGAGTTCCCATTCCGACTCGTTAATCGCTAGCAATAAATCATCGCGGTAGTCTTTAATCACCGCTTCCAAACAATCCCGCGAAAATGGTGGGTCTTGACGTTGCAAGCAACTGTAAAGTAGTCCGAGTAAATTACGGATATGACCCCCACTGACGCGACATAATCGATCGAGTGTTTCGGGTGCATCAAATAATTCGCCACCCATTGGTAAACGCGCATTCCATGCTAATTCGGGAAATGCTCGTGCTAAAACTAGTTGTCGTAATAGTGCCATTCCCGGTTCGTAGTCGCTGCCATCGCGCTGTCGTACCAATACCATCGGTAGGACTTTGGGGGCAATTCCTCCACCCAAACGATTTTTGAGAGTTTCGTATTCGTTCGAGAAAATTAAAGCCAGCGGAATCGTATAAACAACATGGCATTTGAGACGACGTAGCTGTTCGCCTCGGTCAATAAATAAATATTCAGGTTGCGATCGCCCGGATGGCATGGGACGGGCATCGACTCGATCCAAATTGTCGATAATCACGACAATGCCATGACACCCACGTGCTTTAAGTTGCTCGTTGCCTCGGTCGAATAGTTCCTCGTTAATCGCTTGTAAAATGCTGTTGGTACGGGGTTCGAGGTATTGACGCAACTGCGATCGCAACTGCGGACTATCTTTGGTTTTGGCGCTAATTTTTGCAATTCCCAGTGAAAACTCTGCCTCTGCCGAAAGTTCAATCGGAGTATGCAAGAAATCACCGATCTCTTTAAAGAGGTTTCCGAAGTATCCTGGTTTTGTCTTGATGCCAATTGCATCCAAGCTGCTACTAACTTGACGGGCAACGCTCAATAAAATATCGCTGACATCAATATCAGCCATGTCCAAATCTTGGCTGGACTCAAAATAAACAACGTGAAACCCAGCCAATTCGAGTTCTGCCTTCAGTCGCTGTAACTCGGTCGATTTGCCGCAACCGATATGACCTGTAAACAGTTGACAAGTGGGGTCTTCGGGGGAAATACGTACAATTGTCCGTTGCAGTTCCTCGACAATTTTACAACCCCGTACATCCGAGAAATCAATGTAGTATTGCCGATCGAATGCATCGCCCATAACCAAGGTTTTACTGGGATTACAGGCTTTAAAAAACCGCGATAAATTTAGTGTTGTTTTCATGTAGATGCAATTTTTTGTGTTTTTATATACATATACCTCGTTACGTATTTGCAAGCGTTTTCAACAATACTGTTTGATGGCTCGCAAATAGGAAACCGGAAATTGCTTAAGTATTACTCAAAAGGCTTGAATTGTGAGCAACAAGAAAGCAGTAAAAGCTGCGGATAATAGAACTTATCTGTCTTTTTTACACCCGTAGCTTGGATGAGCGTCGATCGCAAGTTTTTACGGAAGTGTAAAAAATTTGCCTAATGCATGAAAAATTACAGCGAAACCCGCTCGTTTTCGATTTGCGATCGAGAAGAAGCGGTAGTTAAAAAGGTTATAGCAAACATTGTCGGCTTGCGTAGCGAGTAATTGAACTAGCCGCTTTGCATTAACACAGATTCACTTTAACCATATATTCTGTCGCCTGCATTTTTGTAAATACTTGTCAACCATCCTGGAGTATATATTCACAAGCTTAAATTTTGCAATCTCTAAGGGAAAAAAATATTCGACAAAACGCTTTCCTACACGAGAGAACAGGTTTTGCTCCTGATTTTAAAAAAGTATTCCAACGGTTATAAACCTTTGTAAAAGTTTACTGCCCTGACCTGTGACCCCTCACCCCATTTATTTGCGAAAACTTTACACTACATACTATTTTTTTTGCTAGAGTTATATCCATTCATCATCTGCGATTCATCTACCAGCTACGCTCTTGTATAGCTATCAGATAACTTAGTAAGTATCGCTTACAAGTTAGACCAAGATTTGTCAATAGCTGATTTGTAGCCTTTTTTATGAATGATGGGTCTAGCCCCACAGACAAAAGGCTACACACAGTTGAAAATAAACGCTGCACACTTTTAAAGGAATTATCTCTCCAGGCAAAATTTGCTTGAAGGTTAAGAAAATTCTATTTTGAGTAAACTTGTATTACAAATTTCGTTTTTTGTCTTTTGAAGCGAATCGAACCAGAATTAGGCTGTAAAAGGGTTTGGAATGGCTGATATAGCATCAGTGTCCCGCACGGATTTAGTGCAACGGCGGCAAAAATTACGCCGACGCAGACGGATAAAAATAATTCAGACGATTTGGCAAACCATTGCGGTGAGTGCATTGGCTAGTAGTTTGTTGTGGGTAATAGTTCAACCTGCTTGGGTGATCAAAACCAACAAAGACTTTGAAATTTCGGGGAATCAATTGCTCAATTCGGAATTTGTACGCGAGCATTTGGTGTTAACTTACCCTCAATCATTGTGGCGAATTGAGCCGTCAAAAATTGCAACTTCGTTACAAAAACAATCAGTCATAGCCCATGCAAATGTAACTCGTCGCTTGTTTCCACCAGGATTAATTGTGGAAGTTCAAGAGCGAATACCAGTTGCGATCGCCCAAAAAAACGAGAAAAATGCTGATGTGACGAAAAAAACTACACTGGGATTAATTGACACAACTGGCATTTTAATGCCCACCGAAGCTTATCGATCTGTTCATGCTAATCTTAAGCTTCCGACCCTAAAAGTTATTGGCTCGATCGAACAATATCGGGAATTTTGGCCGCAACTTTACCAAGCATTAAGTCAAAGTTCGCTCAAAGTTAGCGAAATTGACTGTCAAGACCCGACAAATATAATCCTAAAAACCGAACTAGGTAAAGTACATTTAGGCGCAATCAGCCCTCAATTACCCGAACAAATCAAAGTCTTGACTCAAATACGCTATTTACCTGCACAAGTGAATACTAACCAAATCGAGTACATCGACCTTAAAGACCCAGAATTGCCGTTCTTACAAATTCTAAATAGTACAAACGCACCAAAAAAATTGCGATTATCTCCTTAAAATTGGGAAACCTTTTGTCTGGGTTTAAGTTTGAAACTCGACTCATGCTTGGATCGGGTTGGCGAATTCAGAACTATGTTTATATATATGGACTTTTCCAAAATTTGTCCGAAAATTGGCATTAATTTCTCATTAAAATAAGAAAATAAACATTAAACATTTCGTTTGGGAGAAAAATCTTTGCCCATTGTGATCTTAACATCTAGAGATGAGATACAAGATGTTAGACAATTTGATGTAGCATTCGTCAAAACAGACTTCTTGCTTGCTGAAGTCTATTGCTAAGACGTAGTGCTTAACCAATCGAATTGGTACTGTCGTGGAATGGCTGTGTTAGGGGTTGCCTGGTTGATTAATCAATTTTTGATTACTTATCAACTTCAAGCTAGGATACTAATCTAGCTTCATCAGCTAGCAGTTAAATACTACCCGAGGTATTTTCGTCGATCTCGTAGCACCTAGTCAAATTCGCTCATTCGGTCATTCAAAAAACTGATAATATGCGCTTTGAGACAGTTGTGGATAGTAGTTCTATTTTGGACACACTAACTCATTGCACCTTTTGACACAGAAGTACTTAGAGTACAACTGACTCATCACAAGCATTATATGGGGGTTAATTAACAGGATGTGTTTATATACTGAGAACGGCTAAAAACTGGAATTATCAAATGGCTGAAGCGCTTTTAGCAGTTAGCTTTTGGCTAATTGCTAACCGCTCGAATATAATTATGCTCTGCTCTCCTACTGAGTTGGCATACTACAAACTTGATTATTACGCAAAACTACAATCATCCGTAATGTTAAACTCTTTAAACTATATGTTTGTAGCTCTCAAAAACAGGGAGGAAAGTCAGCCAGTGTGGTATGCAGGACGGTAATAAAGCTAATATTACCTAAAAATCGATTAAAAAAGTTTACATAAATTCTGGTGTCAGTGTTGCCAAATGTGAATTTTTTTAATTTTATACAAGCAAAGTAGTTTTTATAGTGTAGATAGGAAAATCACAAATAGGATGTAAAATTAGTGACAAACAAAAATGAACTTCCCAATATTGCGATGTAATTAGTAGTACCGGACTGATACGGTACAAACGGGAAACATCGCCGTAAAGATATCAAAGTCTAGTTGAAGTTATACATATCAATTTTAGGTAAATACTAGGTATACTTCTTTAGAATTAGCGTATTCTTACACCTATAGCCGGCCGAAGGGGCAACCAGACGCTTAAACGGGTGTATCGCCATAAATTTAACCTCTAATGGACTGCATCGTCAGCAGCGAAAACACAAAAGCAACACCGCCGACAATGGCAATATGAAATCATAGTTGACTCTAGGTGAACAACACCTTCACAAGTCGTTTATCTAAATTTTTGCAAATCCAATGACATTTGATAATAACCAAGGGCTAACCTATAAAAACTCTCAATCACCGGGACAGCAAGGGTTATCGCTTACGAACAACTCCACCAATCCATTTAGCCATTCCGGTTTTGGCTCGAATAACGACAGCAAAAAAGTTCCCCTTGAAGATACCCGCATGGGCGATATCGTTCCTGGTAGAGTGGCTAACATTAAGGTGATTGGAGTTGGTGGTGGTGGTAGCAATGCTGTTAACCGCATGATTGACTCCGACGTGGGTGGAGTCGAGTTTTGGTCGATTAATACTGATGCTCAAGCATTGACTTTAGCAGGCGCTCCCAGTCGATTGCAAATCGGACAAAAACTGACGCGCGGGTTAGGTGCGGGTGGTAATCCGGCAATTGGGCAAAAAGCAGCTGAAGAATCGCGCGACGAACTAGCAGCGGCGCTCGAAGGTGCCGATTTAGTCTTTATTACCGCAGGCATGGGCGGCGGTACGGGAACTGGTGCGGCTCCAATTGTGGCGGAAGTAGCGAAGGAAATGGGAGCATTAACGGTAGGTGTGGTAACACGTCCGTTTGTGTTTGAAGGTCGCCGCCGTATCAGCCAAGCCGAACAAGGTATCGAAGGGCTGAAAAGTCGAGTAGACACTTTGATTATTATTCCCAATAATAAATTATTGGAAGTGATCCCCGAACAAACCCCGATGCAAGAGGCGTTCCGCTACGCTGACGATGTGCTGCGGCAAGGAGTACAGGGCATATCGGATATCATTACCATTCCCGGTTTGATTAACGTTGACTTTGCCGACGTGCGTGCAGTTATGGCAGATGCAGGTTCGGCATTGATGGGGATCGGTATTGGTTCTGGAAAATCACGCGCCCGCGAAGCTGCGATCGCAGCCATTTCTTCACCTTTGCTCGAATGCTCGATTGAAGGCGCGAGGGGTGTTGTTTTTAATATCACTGGTGGTAGCGACTTGACCCTGCACGAAGTTAATGCCGCTGCTGAAACTATATATGAAGTAGTCGATCCCAACGCCAATATTATTTTTGGTGCGGTTATCGATGACCGACTCCAAGGTGAAGTTAGATTGACCGTGATTGCCACCGGTTTTACTGGTGAAGTTCAAAGCACGCAGCAACAAAGCGCAGTTAATCAGCGCCCTGGGTCTGTTCCCCCAGGCCGGCGACCAATGCCAACTTCTCAACCGCAAACCAGTACATCAGCCCCAGCACCATCTCCATCTCCAGAACCTAAAAAACCAGGACTCGATATTCCTGACTTTTTACAAAGGAGACGAAAAGACCAAGGAAATTAAGGAAATCGCCAATAACGTTTTTCTTAACTTCAACTTGTTTAGTACTATTGTACCATACTCGGTGACGCTTGGGCTAGATAACTGCGCGTTTTGATGTTGGTATCTTAAAAGTGTTCCCTTAAGTTGCCAATTAGTTGATAACGTCTTTTAAAACAGTAATTAGTCCCAGTCATTTGGGCATAAATCGAGCCTTGGGGTTACTTGTGTTATGAATCGGGTAAAAAGCGTAACGGGGCAGGAGTGCTAGCAAGCACTAAAACCTGCTCCTGTTATCCTATGGGAATTTTTCCGAATAAAAATTGTAGTAAATTTGACCGGGCTGTACTTCAGTACCGGGTATTGTTGTATTTGGAAAAGCTCGCTACTTCCTATTCCCTTCAACCCATTTAATTACCTGCTGACCGAGACGAGTCCCTTCAAAACGGTCAATTTCCCGAATCCCAGTTGGACTAGTTACGTTAACTTCAGTTAAATAACCACCAATAACGTCAATGCCAACAAAAATTAAGCCATCGTTTTTTAATCGTTGTGCAAGTTGCTGGCAGATATCAAGCTCGCGTGCTGTAATTTCAGTTTTAGCCACAGTTCCACCAGCTGCCATATTGTTACGAAATTCACCCGCAGCCGAAAGACGATTCAAAGCACCAATGGGTTCACCATTTAACAAGATAATGCGTTTGTCTCCATCTTTAGCTTCGCTTAGGTATGTTTGTACCATAACTGGGATGCGCCCTTGGGAAGTGCTGAGTTCGACGATGGAATTGAAATTGCGATCGCCTGCTTGCATAAATAAAATGCCTTCACCGGCTTTATTGCCCAAAGGTTTGAGTATTGCCGTACCCTTGGCTTCCACAAATTGCTGGATAACTTCTTTTTTGGCAGTAACAATTGTTTCGGGAATCGCTTGAGTAAATTGGAGGGCATACATTTTTTCATTTGCCGCCCGTATTCCATTGGAATTATTTACTACTAAAGTTTTACTTGGGTCGATGTAATCAAGAATATAGGTTGCATACAAATAAGCAGTATCAACAGGTGGATCAGTCCGCATAAACACAGCATCCATTGTTTCTAAGCAACAATTGATACTTTCTCCTAATTGATACCAAGGATTTGCTGCTACCCAACGTTCGTTTACCAATTCGATGGGTTTGAGTTCCACTCGTTCGAGAACTGCCCAAGCTTTGCTATCAACTACACTAAGTTGACTTGCCTGAGTTATCCAAACCTCGTGCCCTAGTACACATGCAGCCTCCATCAAAGCCACACTGGTATCGTGGCACGGGTCAAGCTTGTAGATAGGGTCAATAATAAAAGCTAATTTCACACGAACTGCCTCAATCGCTGGGAGATTCCCAAATTAATCACTTTTAATTATCGCTAAAAGCGTGTAGTCGCAATTCACAAAAATTATGGACGCATCTAAATTGTCGTAGGGGCACGGCACTGCCCATAGGTGTCAACTTAACGTGAAACCCTTGTTAAAACGTATAGATCCAGAAGAACCCCACCCTAGCCCTCCCCGCTTGCGGGGAGGGGATTAAGGGGTGGGGTAAAATGACTGTGGGGTAAGCGTTTTAGCTTAAGTTGACACTAATGGGCAGTGCCGTGCCCCTACCCAGCTTTCTGTATCACCAATAAAGTGAAATGGTATGGGACTACTCCAAAGATTTTTGTTGGCGTAGCTTAAAGATATGTAGGGTGCGTTAGCGACAGCGTAACGCACCGTTCCAAGGCTTAGATTTTTAAGCGCATTCACCCTTGACCTTCCTCTTAGGGCAGGCTACGCCAACATAAATCAAACCGGATTCCTATAGGACTAATATTTGATTCTTGAAATATACGTAAGGTGTGTAAAACGAGAGTACGGCACTGAGATATCAGAACGGTGCGTTACGGACTTCGTCCTAACACACCCTACTGCCTAATTACTTTAACAACTCATCCAGCTTTCCTTTAGCGTCTAAAGCATGGATATCATCGCAACCACCGATGTAAACATCATTAATAAAAATTTGCGGAACAGAACGTTTGCCATTTGCACGTTGAGACATTTTATCCCGTGCCTCTTCGTCTCCATCAATACTGTATTCGGTGAAATCAACCCCTTTACGTGCCAATAAAGCCTTGGCACGAATACAAAACGGGCAAGTTCTCCAAGTGTAAATCTCAACCTTAGCAGCCATAATGCCCTCACTTTAGTAATATTTCTTAATTTTAGTGCGGTGAAGTTGGTTCTGGATGGCAAGAAGCAACTTACTCAATTTTGCTAATTCAAAACTTGGATTAAGCCACTACAGTCTCTCATCCTCATACATACTTTCCCGGCTTACTGCATAGTCCGAAAGGGGAGGCACATTATGGCGGTGGCTTGCTGCCCATTCCCGGAAAGCTGTTACCCACTCGGACGCTGTTGCGGTTTCATAGAAGGGACGTTCTTCTTGCTTATTTACTAGTTGCTGCAACAGAGTATCTATATATGGTTTAATTTGCTCTGGGGAAACATTGGTAATGCTTGCCAATACCCGAACGATATTCTCTAACTCATCTTGATGTTGTTCGCGCAAACTTTGTAACTGATAAACCAGGGCTTCCTGGGTGCTGCCTTCATAAGTGTTTGAATTCATAAGCGTCCGATTGTGTATGCGCTATTTTTATTATGGAAGGTTTTAAGGCTTCACCAATTTTAAGACAGTGGCTACAAATTGGATTAATTTATATTCCTAAAGATACTAAGCAAATTTATCCGGGAAAAGCTTTAACTTAGCATCGGTATTTAAACTAGCCAAAATCTTTACAAACACTCTTGAGACAACCATGAATTTCACAATAGAGATTGAACTTGAAGACGATGGACGCTGGATAGCGGAGGTAATGGTATATGGACAAACCCGCGAAGAAGCAATAGCAAAAGTCCCACTTGCCATTGTGACTACCCCCAGTCACAAAAAAAGCATATCTAAATTTAAGACGCTGCCACACATGGAGCATCGTTGTTTGCCCAAAAATCAGCTACTTTCTGCTTCCATAAATGCCAGTTACTCATAACTTGGTCAGGTTCAAACCAACTTACGCTAGCCTCATTTGGAGTAGTAACAATCAGCAGCGTGTTCTTTAATCTCAAGCCATATTGACGATTGACGGCACCGCAGTAAGCAGCTAGTTGTAAAGGCTCATCGTAAAATGGCTTCAAACGTTCGGCTGACTTAAACTCAATGACACAGGGTATACCAAGATAGTTGGCAACACAATCAACTCTGCCAGCATATCCTAAATAATAGTGAAATAAGTTTCCTTCAACTAGCCTGATATTATCGATATTGTCTAATATCGGCAACAAGTTGTCCCAATAAGGTCTAACTAAATCAGGGCAGGAATAAGGTTGACCCAGAAGGTGCTTTGAAACAAGTTCGTGAATAATAGTTCCGCGTTTTTTGGATGCTTGTATAA
>JANNFJ010000691.1:0-1877 GCA_031379725.1 Calothrix sp. OTE_75_metabat_31 | reverse complement strand
GGTGAACCCTTTGAAGTCGAATATCGTTTTCGTCGATTTGATGGACAATATCGCTGGTTTTTGGGGCGCTGCTTGCCGATTCGCAACAGTCAAGGTGATATCGTTAAATGGCTTGGTGTTTGCGTCGATATTCACGATTTTAAAGAAACGCAGCAAAATCTTCAGCAAAGCGAAGAAACTGCCAGAAGACAACTTGGGGAGATTGAAGCAATTTATACAACTGCTCCGGTTGGGCTAGCTTTTATCGATCGAGATTTTCGTTATATTCGCATCAACGAGCGGTTGGCTCAGATGAATGGCTTTTCGGTAGAAGCGCATATGGGACGGCAGTTGCAAGAATTGCTACCCGAAATCGGCACACTACAAGAACCAGTTTTTCGGCGAGTCATCGAAACAGGGGAGCCTGCTTTTAACCTGGAAGTTCGCAGTATAACACCCGCGCAGCCTGGAATTGAACGCGATTGGCTGGCTTCTTATTATCCGCTGAAGGGAAGCGACGGTACGGTATTGGGGATTAATATGACCGTAGTGGAAATTACTGAGCGCAAAAAGATTGAAAAAGCACTTATTGAGAGCGAGCGAAGGTATAGATTTCTGGCAGATGCAATTCCCGAAATCGTTTGGACAGCAGATAACGATGGGTTGCTCGATTACTTGAATCGACGCTGGTATGAATATACTGGGTTAGCTTTTGCAGAAATTTTGGCTGATTGGAAGAAGGTCATGCATCCCGACGATGTGGAAAGATGCGCTTATTTATGGCAACAAGCACTACAAAATGGTACACCTTATGAGAACGAACAGCGTTATTTAAGAGTTACTGACGGAATTAACCGCTGGCATTTGGTGCGAGGTTTGCCATTTCACGATGATAGCGGCAATATTGTCAAGTGGTTCGGTACTTGTACCGACATCCACGAGCAAAAGCAAATCGAGCAAGAACGTATTTTGATTTTAGAACGCGAACAAGCCGCACGGCAAGAAGCTGAAACCGCGAACCGTATCAAAGACCAATTTTTAGCAATACTTTCCCACGAATTGCGATCGCCGCTCAATCCCATATTAGGATGGACGAAGCTGCTCAAAAGCCGTAAGTGCGATGAAGCGACGCTATCGAAAGCTTTGGATACAATCGAGCGCAATGTTAAGTTACAAATTCAACTTATCGATGATTTGCTCGATATTTCCCGGATTTTGCGGGGTAAGTTGATTTTAAACACAAATCCGATTGATTTAGCTGCTGTTATCGATGCAGCGTTGGACACAGTACGAACAGCAGCACAAATAAAAGCACTGCGAATTGAAACCAGTATAGATATTAATGTTGGTCAAGTATTGGGAGACTTTAATCGCTTGCAGCAAGTTGTCACAAATTTACTGACAAATGCTGTTAAATTCACACCCAGCGGCGGCACAATACAAGTTAGTCTAGTATCTTCCCACTCTTGTAGGGGTGCGGGCGCAAAGCCTTGCGCCCCTACGGACAACTTAATAATGGGCGCAAAGCCTTGCGCCCCTACGGACTACTCCCCTAATTATGCTCAAGTTATAGTCAAAGATACAGGCAAAGGTATTAACCCGGAGTTTTTACCACATATATTTGAGTATTTCCGTCAAGAGGATAGTAGCACCACCAGACAATTTGGTGGGTTAGGGTTGGGATTGGCAATTGTTAGTAATATTGTCGAAATGCACAATGGTACTGTAGCCGCAAACAGTGCAGGAGAAGGACAAGGGGCATCTTTTACAATCGAGTTACCAATTATACCAACGCCAATCTTATTAGATGATAGTAGTTCGCACCAAGGGTCGGGGAATATTGAAGGTGTGCGAATATTGATTGTGGATGATGAGCCAGATACGCGAGAATTTATGTG
>JANNFJ010000689.1:0-3093 GCA_031379725.1 Calothrix sp. OTE_75_metabat_31 | reverse complement strand
GTAGATACCGAGTATTTGCTTACTGGAAATATCGCACCTTTGGAACGTCGTTCGTTAGGTTATCCCGAACCAATTGTAGACCACAAAATTCAGCAAAAGGTTTTCAAAGACCGCTATCAGCAAAAAAGAGGAGAAATACCAAAGTTAGGGTAAGGGGAAAGGGGTCAAAAGCTGATAAAATCATCTTTCTTTTGCCTTGTTGTGCTAGCCAAGTAATTCCATTAATAGCTTGGCTGACTGTTTTTGTCTTTGAGGTAATGGATTTATTAAGCTTATTGGTGATAAGTAATCTTTTCGCTCGTTATACACTGGCATTGGTTGCCAGCAATTTCGACAAAACCAGTAAACTTGATGACTGCGAATATGCCTTAATAGCACGTTAGAACAGCAAGGACAGTTATTCATAATTTTTCCTACCTTATTTATTAATGCGTGTTCTAATTTGATAAAGCCACTTAAAAAATCATGCCAAAATCAATCTTTTTATGCCTACATCTCAAGCTTATAAAAAGAATGTGAGAATCTTGTGAGGAAAATTAGAAAAAATGCATGTTATGTAATACTCCTTAATATTAGTATACATAAGTTTATATATAGTGTCATTGATAATAAAAAAGAGACCCGACATGTCGGGTCTCTACAAAAAATTCATTTGTTTTAAAATAATGAGCGTGGAGGGATTCGAACCCCCGACCTACAGGACCGGAACCTGACGCGCTATCCACTGCGCCACACGCCCGCTATCTTAGAAATAATAGCATAAATTTAATTTTTTGTTGCAGGTTCGGGAATATTGGGGACGATAAACAACGTAGGGGCGGGGTTTCCCCGCCCTGACAATATCTTTGGTAAACTGATTATCTGTGTAAATGAAACAGCCCTACCCCATATAGGGCAGGTCAGGGCGGGGAGACCCCGATATGGGGCAGGTCAGGGCGGGGATATCCCGATATAGGGCAGGTCAGGGCGGGGAGACCCCGCCCCTACGGGCTATAAAAATGCTGCGGGGTCTGTGGGTGTACCATCTCTACGAACTTCAAAATGTAAATGAGGGCCTGTAGATAAACCAGTGGAACCGACTGCGGCGATTTGCTGTCCGCGTTGGACGGCTTGCCCTTCGCTTACGTACAATTGACTGCTGTGTCCGTATAATGTCGTAATTCCTCTGCCGTGATTAATAATAACGGCATTGCCGTAACCACCGTACCAACCTGCAAAAATTACAGTCCCTGAGTCAGCCGCACGGATGGGACTGCCGTAATTACCGGCGAAATCTAAGCCAGAGTGAAAGCGTTGATAGCCGAGGACGGGGTGCATTCGCCAACCGAAGGGACTGCTGATTGATGCGTCACTGGGGAATCCAAATATACCAGTACCGCTAGCGAAACGTTTGCCAAGGGCTTTTGCGGCAGCTTCACGGGCAATGGCAGCAGCAACTTTTTGTTGAATTAAGTTACCGATAGCTAGCGAATCTTGTTCGAGTTGGGTTTGCGCTGCTACAAGTGCTAAACGGTCATTATTTAATCTTTGAATCAATTCTTGCTGGGATGTGGCTTGAGTTTGATAGTCAGATTTTTGTGCTAGGAGTTGCTGACGAATCAAGCTAATTTCGTTTTTGACTTGTTCGACATCGGTTTTTTGCTGGATAATTTGATTGGCTTGTTGAGTCAAACTTGCCAGAATTTTCTGGTCGGCTTGGTATATCATTTTTAAATGGCGACGACGACTGAGAAAATCGTTGATACTATCGCTTTGTATTAAAACTGACCATCCGTGACTAGCGGGGGAGCGTTGTAAAAATCGTAACCTAGCAACTGTAGCATTTTGTCTGGTTTGGTACGAACGTTCGGCTATTGCTAAGTCGGTTTGGAGTTGTTGGAGACGTTGGGTGGCTAGTTTTAAACGGTTTTCGCTATCTTGGATTTGCGTTGTCGTTGTTTGGAGATTCTCTTGCAAGCCCTTGAATCTATCTTGCGCCACATTTTGTAAATTGGTCAAGCGATCGCGTTCTTTCCCAACTTGCTGTTTTTGCTCTTTAAGTTGCTGCTGTTGCTTTTTAAGTGTCTCAATTTGAGGATTATTGATTTTATTTTCTGTAGATATAACAGGAAATGATGTCATCAAGATGCACACCATGCAACTTAAGGCAATCAATCCTAAAAAAAATCGCTTTCTTTCTAAATATATAGCTGTCATGCTGTTAAATAAATCAAGATAATAAATTTAGGGAGTAGGCGGGGTTCTCCCGCCCTTACACAGAGTAAGTAAGAGGAGTTGGGGTGATTTTAGGTTTCGTTACATAATTTATTTTTACCGCTTACCTAGCTTGAGTTAGGGAAAGTTTATAAGCTGATGTAGGTCTCAAAAACAGAAAAACTCTTCCCTATTGTGGTAGGGGTCTCGCCCTACCACAATCAGGGTGGGGAGACCCCACCCCTACGTTAATTCCTTTAATAGTATTCCCCAAAAAATCTGTTAACAAACACGCATTACGCGATTTTTTTTATTGTTCGTCAGATACTAACGCAAACAACTACCTATGTCAGCATTGATTGCATATATTACCTGGTGGGGTTGTATGAATAGTTCAGGCAGAGGCATTTTGTTAATTGCGCTCGTGATTCCCGGTTTAATAATTATGGGGTCATCACTTTATTCCTTCGATGTCGATTATAACGCTTTAGAAAGAACCGAAGACAATATCCAAAGACTGATACAGAATGGCAATGGCAGTACCCGACAACTCGATTTCGCCTATCATCGCAGTTTAGCGCACCGCATCAACGCTTTTACCGATGGAACCTGGGGATTTATTGGGGCTGCGATCGCGGCGATTGGCGTTCATGGTATCGTGACGATGAAGGATGATGATTTTGGCTTTAAGCAAGACCGTAAAAAATCGTAAATAAGCATCGCAATTGCGGAATCGCACTTGTTGCGACTGTAAAAACATGTATAAATAAGTTTTTACACAAAATATATATGTCGGCAATGCAGCGCAACTCGATTCTCTTTACAACTTTGATTATTCCAGGTTTGATGGTAGTTGGGACATCCATTTACTGGTTTAATCTCGATTACGCAACACTTGGG
>JANNFJ010001361.1:0-2092 GCA_031379725.1 Calothrix sp. OTE_75_metabat_31 | reverse complement strand
GTTCGTTTCTGCGTTCAATAATGTAGAGACGTTACATGTAACGTCTCTACGAGGATTTAATAGTTCGAGCTAGCTGCATAGAATTTGACCCCACCCCTTAATCCCCTCCCCGCCTACGGAGAGGGTACCCTGCGGGAAGCGCTACGCTCTATAGGGTGGGGTTCAATATTTATGCAGCTTCATATTAAATTGGTACAAGTAATTACCGTTAGCTGAAATCTTCTAACATATTTTTGATATCGAGACTATGCGTTCCCTCCTCTGCAATCATTTTCCGCACAAATTCTTCGATATAGACATTTTTCCCCTCTACCACTCCGAGAAGCTCTTTATAAAGCTCTAGCGCTTTTGTTTCATGTTCCCAACTTGCCGCTATAAGCTGCTGCATCGACTGTTTTTGGATATCAATCGAAGCCAATTTAAGATTCGATTGTCCATCCAAGTTTGTGAGGATTTCCCCTACTTTTTGAGCATGGGTAAGAGATTCGCTGGCCTGTTCTTTAAAAAAATCCACCAAATCAATCTGTTTAGAACTAACAGCAATTAGGGAATAATAGGTATAACGTACAACTCCTGCTAATTCAAATGAAATAATTGCATTCAGCAATTCAACAGTCTTGTTCTGGTCAAGTTCTTGCATTAGTTGTTATTTAGAGATTGCTAGATGTTAGTAAAATAACCTTCTATATATAAGACATAGGTATGATGCCGGATGTAGAGAGGTTACATGTAACGTCTCTATCTCATGGTTTCGATTAACGCTATGTCTATTTAGTAGATATAGTGAAGTATATATAGTTTTCGAGTAATGGTTAAGAGTATTTATGCAAAAAATAGCTAAATAATAATTATGTATTGCAAGTAATGGTGATAATTTATATTTATACTTTAAAGCTATTGACTAATAATAAATATAATTTTGATGAATCAAAATTAATCTTGTTTTTGTTTTTTACTAATATAATTAAAAATTTTCTTTACATCCTCTATCTTCAGATTTTGTTCTATACTGACTTTTTCAATACTCGAATTATTAACTTGCTGATAAATGTTTTCTTCATATCTTCGCGTATATTTTCTTCGCAAATCAATAAAATCTAATCGTTCTGTAATGTAGTGCTGACAAGCTCTACAATAAAACTGGCGACGGGGTAAATGTAAATAAACATTTTTACCAAATGCTGATAAGTCTCTAACAATTATGGCTCTCACCTGATGCAATTCTTCTATATAAACACTGCAATCTACACAGAAAATTCCATCAGATGAAATCTTTAAATAAAAATATAAGCAGTCTTGATGATAATCGTAATATTCGACAAATACACCTGGTAAATCCAATAAATCTGTTAGACTTCTATCCATTAATGAATGTAATATAAAGCACAATTATCACCATGAAGGGTTAAATAATTGGTATCATTCGTTTAATATCAATTTATGCTTTCTTCAAGCATAAATATTCAGATTTTACGTAGGATACCAAAATTAGTTGTTTGCTCAATTATAAAGATGCTGGTATATTCTGCGTGAAAATAATACTGGGTCGGAACTTTGCCAAAAGTCCAGAATTTTCTGTCCAACTTTTTCCGGATAAAAATAATGAAAATAATGGTGTCCATCAGCACATTCCCATAGTTTATCCTCTGGCTTTAAGTAATTTTTCCACTTATGCAGCGCTGGTTGATTAATGATTGAATCAGTTTTACTACCACAGACCATTAATGGAATAGAAACCCCACCTTGAGGTAACTTTTCTAAATTCAATAAAGAGTGGGGATTAGGGGATTTCTCTAAATCTCTAACCAAAGCAATGACTAAATTCTTAACTGGGCAAGGAGGTTGATTTCCAAATAGACTACGAATACTATGTACTAAAACTTGTTCGCGGCTAGCTGGTAAGATTTGTCTTTGTAAATAATAATGTGAATGCCATGTCATCGCAGGTTTTGCACCTACAGCAAGCAAAGTTAAAGACTTAACTAGCTGGGGATATCGACGAGCAAAAATTAAGCCAACTACACCGCTAATGCCGTGACCAATCAAATGGGTTGGGGAGTCACGTTGTTTCAAATAATCATGTAATAAATCC
>JANNFJ010000664.1:0-1507 GCA_031379725.1 Calothrix sp. OTE_75_metabat_31 | reverse complement strand
TGGACTGCCGCCTTGGGTGCGGATATTCAAGACACCTGCTTTATGGGAGGAATGTGGCAAAAATATCAAAAAGGTAGTATTCAGACTGTCGATGATATGGAGTCAGCCAATTTGACAGATTGTCATAAAGAATTACTGCGGAAGTATCAAGTCAAAGCCCATTTAGTAGTACCCTTGTTGCAAAATGACCAGCTTTGGGGTTTACTCATTGCTCATCATTGCACTGCACCTCGCCGTTGGCAGTCATTTGAACTCGACTTATTGTATCCATTAGCGGACCAAGTGGGGATTGCTCTGGCTCAATCTGACCTCCTTACTCAAACTACCAACCAAAGTCATAAATTAACTCAGCAAAACCGTGCTCTCGATCAGTCTCGTAAAGCAGCAGAGATGGCGCGGAAAGAAGCCGAAAAAGCAGTATCCCTAAAAACGGCTTTTTTAGCCACCATGAGTCACGAAATCCGCACCCCAATGAATGCTGTGATTGGGATGACTGGATTGCTGTTGGAAACTAAGTTAAACGTACAACAGCGAGATTTTGTAGAAACAGTCCGCAGTAGTGGTGACGCATTACTCACTCTAATCAACGAAATCTTGGACTTCTCCAAATTAGAAGCTGGCGAAGTTGAAATAGAAATTTTAGATTTTGATTTGGTTAGTTGTACCGAAGATGTAGTTGGAATGCTCGCACCAGTAGCTAATGTTAAAAACTTAGAGATTGCAGTACTGAGACCACCCAATGTGCCTACTCGCTTGCGGGGGGATGTCACTCGGCTACGGCAAATTTTGATCAATTTGGTGGGTAATGGCATTAAGTTCACAAGTATGGGTGAGGTGATAATTCGCATTTCCCTAATGTCTGAAACCGACTCCACCGCAGATATTCTGTTCTCAATTGACGATACCGGTATTGGGATTCCGGCAGCAGCTCAGGAAAAATTATTTACACCCTTTGTACAGGTGGATGCTTCCACCACCCGCAAATATGGTGGCACCGGTTTGGGTTTGTCGATCTGCAAACAGTTAGTTGAATTGATGGGAGGTCAGATTGGGGTTGATAGCACTGAAGGTGCAGGTTCGCAATTCTGGTTCACAATTACTTTTGCTAAACAGCCTCAGGCTGTGAGCAATTTATCACAACAAAATTCACGGGTGAATTTAGATGGAGTTAGATTATTGGTAGTGGACGATAACGAAACCAACCGGCAGATTGTGCGCTATCAAACAGCTAACTGGGGCGTGATTGTTGGTGAAGCTGCTAGTGGTGAAGAATCCTTGGTTGTGTTACATCAAGCTATAGCAGAGGGTAATCCTTACAAAATTGCTGTTTTAGATATGCAAATGTCAGCTATGGACGGGGAGATGCTTGGCCATCAAATTAAATCTGATCCCATTTTGGCCGACACAATTTTAGTAATGCTCACATCGTTAGCCAGAAATCGCACTCAGCAACAAATTCGCCAGATGGGTTTTGCGGCCTATTTAACCAAGCCCGTTAAACAATCAC
>JANNFJ010000582.1:0-6615 GCA_031379725.1 Calothrix sp. OTE_75_metabat_31 | reverse complement strand
TCCAAGTTTTTGCTACCTTTTGGGAAGTCACAACCGACATTCTCAAAGCTATTGTTTTTGATAACTGGGGTAAAACTGGGGTAAATTATCATGGATATTAGTGGTCGTCTCGCACAAGCTAACGGAAGACTAAGAGCTTCTAATATTGGTATAGCTATCCAGCAGCGTGGAAATATTCTATGGCTAAGGGGGACATTTCCAGCGAAACCTAATTCTGGTAAAAGCAAACCCCATCAGCAAAGGATATCGCTTAGAACTAAAGAGCATCCTCAAGGAGTTAAAGCGACAGTAGCCGGATTGCAGTATGCCGAACTACAAGCTCGTGCTATTAGCGTACAGCTTGACAATGGTCAGTTTAACTGGGCTGACTGGGAGTTAAATGAAGCACCAGAAGCGGAAACTGTATCTGATTGGATAGAAAAATTTGAAACCGAATATTGGAGGAGGCGATCGCGCAACCAACAAACCGAGACAACCTGGAAAAAAGATTACCAAGTTGTTTTCCCTAAGTTTGTTGAGTTCGCAAATAACGCAGAAATTTCTATCGACTTGATTATCAAGTTCGTTAGTCAAAGCGAACCCGATACGCGAAGTCGTAAAAGGGTGTGCGATATTTTGGGTAGGCTTGCTAAATTCGCCAAGCTTGAAAATTTAGAGGCAATTAAAGAACTGACTGGAAACTACTCCCCAGGAACAGTATCGCCAAGAAGTCTACCCACAGATAAACAGATAGCTCAATGGCGAGATAAAATTGCCAGCCCCGGTTGGCGGTGGATATATGGGATGTGTGCAGCATATGGTTTGCGTCCTCATGAAGTATTTCATGTTGACATGCTAGATTTCCCCATTGCCAGAGTCAGCGATGAAACCAAAACAGGAGAGCGATTTATTTATCCGCTATACCCTGAATGGGTGGAAAGCTGGAATTTAAAAGAGATTACTTTACCAAACTTGGAATCAATCGAAAGTTCTCCTAATGCCAAACTTGGAACCAAAGTATCTGGGTTTTTCTACGACTTTAAAATTCCATTTCCCCCATACAATCTTCGTCATTGCTATGCACGTAGATGCTTTGAATTTGGATTTACCCCTGATTTCGGAGCAAAATTAATGGGACATTCAGTTACAACCCATTGCAAAACCTATCGAGCTTGGATAGATGAAGCAACCTATTGGAAGGTCTATGAAACCCTAGTCAATCGAGTTGGCAGACCACCTGCTCCTTAGCGAAAAGCTGCTGGAGTTGCAAATGTGTCAAGTACAGCAGTGATGTTGATTTTGACAATCCGATTTGCAGCTCCTCCACGTCTTGCATCAACCCAATGAATACCTTCAAGCCACTCCCCAGAGCTAATTCGACGAATAATTGAACTACGGCTAAACCCTTTACCTAATCTGGTTGATGCTTGTTCAATTGTTAAAAGTTCAGCATCAGATGCTAGCTTTAACGTTGTTCGTTTACTCAAATTACGAACCTCCTTGAGTTATGTTCTTTGATTAAAAAATTAAGTGCTTTTCATAGCCCGAATACAATAGTTTTACTTGTATCCCCAGCGACTTTGCCAAGTAAAACTATTATTTGAAACAATTAAGAAATGCCCACTAAAAAGCCTAATGGAGAAACAAACCTTCCTTCTGATTGTAAGCCCCCGCTTTACAAAGAGAGGGAAAGCGTTGTAAATAAGACGAACTTACTTAAATTTACGTGCGTGAATTAATTTGAAGCAAAAACATACACCTTGAACTATTTATACACAGTTATCTAGATTTTGACAATTTTTATGTTCATAAAGAATTAGCGCTTAATATCAATCCGTATAATATTATTTCTTTCTTAATTGTTTAATACGTAGACTGAATAATTTTTACACTATCTGAAAACTTTTTCAAATAAGCAATACACTAATATACAATTGTTTCCATAATGAAAACAATTGTGTATAAAAATACTGTTGATAGCCGAACACTGAATTTTCACAACTGAAGCTACTCAAACATCCTTAATTAAGCCTCTTTCTAGCTATGAAAAGCTTTCAAGTCTTAAAAAAACCAAATTTACCTCAAATATTAAGAAAAATAAGATATATCTAGAAAAATCGTATGTTCTATTTTTGACATCCCGCTCCAAAGTCCTTTGTCGCCAAAATTAGATTTATGAGTTGATTTAGTCGCATATTTTGGCGAGCAATCGCCGAAACAGACGAATGGATCATTTCTTTACTAGCAGGTGGATTCACGATTTTTCCAGGACAGATATTGAGCTAAAACTGGCAAAATCAATTGGACTAAATCACTACATGAAGACTTGTGTAGTTATATTGAAAACTGACTACTAATTATCTGTATAAAATATTTTTAATGCCAGGAATGAAAAATATATATCATACATCTACCCAAAGAAGTAATAAAACCATTTGGAAAATATCTATTACTTTCGGCAGATTTGTTTAAGGTTTTACACAGGCACAATTTTTAAATAGGTATCAAGTACAACAAAGAAAATTGCTGAAAAATGCCCATTTCTTTTTAGAACAGGGATGCATCGCGTAACAGACACATTACACTGGGCAAAAATTACTGAAAATTCATAGAACTCATCATGAAAATCAAAAAATCTCAGGCTGTGGTAGTACGCATTTTAATTGCTCCCAATGGAATTTTGTTACAGCACCGATTACCTAACGAGAGCTCAGTATCTATTCACGCGACCAGCAAATTACCGTTTATCAAAAAACTCCAGCACCATTAATTACTCACCGTATCCACCCGTAATAATTGCTAGAGTCTAGAAATTGCATCTGAAAATTTGCAGTTTGATTGTGCATATAATTTTGAGGTAACTAGCATCTCTATAAACTCGATCCATCTACCAATTTAATCAAACCTATGATGCTAATGTACCCGTATCAGCACTACTTGCCCATCGTTCGGTCAACCCCTTAAGAATCTCTTCAACCTCGCTATGACTTGCGGACAAAACCATTGTTCGCCAAGATACATCACCGTCACGAAGTTTAATCCAAAAAACATCCTGGAAATCTTTGGGCATTTGAGCCAGTAGACGAAAAAACTCACCAGCTTCTAAATCAAGCTTACTCGTGCGGAAACGGCTGAGGCGACTTTCATGTATTCCAGTCCACTCGCTAACCTGTTTGGCTGAATAGTCAAAAGCCAACAATAGCTGGTTAAAAATTTCTCTGTGCTGGCTCATAGCAATACTTCTTAACGTAGTATATTGTTAAATTAGCAATATACTGTGCGTATAATTGCTGTATTGGCAATAAAATGTCATTAGTTTGATTCGCGTTCTTTATCGGCAAAGCCGAAATAAGCATTCGTATCATAGCACTTTTGCAATTTTCCACCTTACCAGGAGTCTCAACAATGACTCAAGTAAAAGCAGAAAAAGCCTCGCTGTTCTATCAATTAACCCATAGCGAGTGGCTAAAAACAGTGAAAGACTTGACAGGAGCAGAAATAAAAGTTCTTTATTACATTCGCTCGCTCGATCCGTTTGGGAACTGCAAGCATGAATACAGCGTGACTCAAATGGCATCCGATTTGGGATTGTCGAAAGGTGCGGTATCCAAAGCACTCAAAAAGTTAGAACAAGTCGATGAGATAGATATTGAACTGGTACGGGTCAAAATCCAAATTAAGCCGAGTTGCAATAGTGACGAACCGTTGCCAGAAGAAAACAGCGTTTCCTATAAGAAACAAGAGTTTCCCATAGGAAACTTGGATTTACCAGAGGAAACTTCGGTTTCTCATAGGAAACACGAGTTTCTTGTAGGAAACATTCAGTCGCCGGAAAGTCCAGTAGATAAAGATTCCAGCCCCTCTAAGATTTATATAGACTTTATAAAGACTCTCTCAGAAGCAGAGCGAGCGAATTTTCTGAATTTTTGTTTGGAAAAGACAAAGAATTTACAGCAGGAAGTAAATGACATTGAGGCATGGCTTGCTCATCCTAACAAAGCAGGTCAAAACAGGTGGTCTGTTTACTACGAGAAGTTTCTTGCTTCCCGACAAGCTGAAGTCAAAAAAGTCCAAATGCGAGTTGACACCAAAAACGCCCTCGACGATTTTCACCGAGAACTCGAAGAACGAACGCAGCGAGCCAAAGAAGATTGGGAACGCAGACAAGCTCAAAAAGTAGCTTTATCGAATCAAAATAGCTCTACAAACAAGTCAGAAGGTGAAATATGACAGGTTACTTACCACCCCAAAATATTGAGGTAGAGGAAGCAATTTTAGGCGGGATATTACTCGATCCAGATGCGATGGCACGAATTAGCGATATCCTCAATCCTGAAGCCTTTTATGTGAGTGCCCACAGGGATATTTACCGAGCCGCGCAAAGGTTACACTATGCGGGTAAACCTACTGATTTACTCACCATCACCGATTGGCTGAGTAATTACGATTTATTAATTAGTGTTGGCGGACGGAATAAGCTCGTGTCATTGCTGGAGCATACCGTGTCGGCGGTTAATATCGACGCTTTGGCGAATTTGATAATGGAAAAATACACCCGTCGTCAATTAATTAAAGCGGGTAACGAAATAGTTCAACTTGCCTACGAAACCCAAATTGAATTGCCCATATTACTCGACGAATCCGAACAAAAAGTATTTCGCCTCAGTAGATCGCAATTCTCAACTGACACCGAACACAACAGCACAATTGCAGATGATGCATACGCTAACCTTGAAACCATCAAACCAATTTACCCCACTGGCTTCGACTCTCTCGACAATCTGATGATGGGATTTGAAGCCGGAACCCTAACTTTAGTTGGTGGCCGTCCATCAATGGGTAAGTCAGCAATCGCACTCAATCTAGGGTTTCAAATGATGCAACTCCACAATTTACCAGTTGCAATATTTTCGTTAGAAATGACCAAAGAGCAAATCGAATATCGACTTTGGAGTTTGATTAGCGTCACCGAACAATCGAAAAAACAAGGAATTTTACCCTTAAAAAGCGATCGCATTCGCCGTCACCGTTCGGGATTAGTACCACTGGAGGAATGGGAGTTTGAAAGCCTTGCCAAAATTGTTGGTATTGCCTCGAAATTACCCTTATACATCAACGATAATCGGGGTATTGGAGTAAGTTCTATTGCCTCGGAATGCCGTCAAATCAAAGCGCGTGATGGCAAATTGGGTTTGATAATAGTTGATTACCTGCAAATGATGGCAGAAGATTCTGGAGGCAATCGCAGTTACGAACTGGGGGATGTCGCACGGGGATTGTATAAAATGGCAGGGGATTTGGACGTAGCCGTGGTAGCACTATCACAAATTTCCAGAGGTGTGGAAAATCGCCAAAATAAGCGTCCATCAATGAGCGACTTGTCACAGTCAGGGATTTTAGAGATGGTGGCAGATAATATCATCCTTGCCTACCGCGATGAATACTATTACTCCGAAAGCACTGACTGTAGCGTATTGGAATTAATACTGAACAAATCCCGGCATGGTGAAACGGGAACGGCGACGGTGTTGTTTGATAAATCTTATGGAGTTCTTAGGAATCGGCATATATGCTGATTCACGCCGATTTATTCACCAGGTTGGAAGTCTTTAGCCTTGCAGTACGAGAATTATTAATTGATAGGAAACAACTGCTGTGGTGGTGGAATGATTTTTGTCAAACCACATTGTAAAGTAACTTCCCCGGTGTTCCCATCTACGCTGACACCGCTGACTTTAACCCCTACTTCTACTATGAAGCCTTTGACATCATCAGCGCCAAAGTTCCCTGTCTTTCCCCCACAGCAAGTTACTCAGCCATTACTAGGGGATAAAGAAAATAGCCCTAGTAACAGCCCTAGTAAAACTATTTCCCCTAGTAATAGACAACGAGGTTTGGGTAACGGCTATATTTATTGGCGTACCCTTACTAAAAAGGGAAAGGATTACCCCCAGGCTTACTACCACTGGAAGGAAAACGGAAAAAAGCGAACCAAATATATTCCCAAACAATTATTAGGACTGGTTGAAGAAGCAGAAAAACAGAAGCGCCCAGTTATAGAAATATTGAAATTGTTACACATTGCTACAAGTCCCAGCCAATTACTAGGGGATACGGAAAATAGCCCTAATAATTACAAAGCATAATGTTGATATTGAAAATAATCCAAATAAATTACTAGGGGATACGGAAAATAGCCCTAGTAATTACGAAGCATATGTCGATATTGAACATAATCCAAATAAATTACTAGGGGATAAAAAGTTAAATAATGTTGAAAACATTGAAATTACTAAATTTCTAGATAGCCCTAGTAATAGCCCTAGTAATAATATATCCCCTAGTAAACGGCGCAAAGGTGATGGTAGCGGTAGCATTCACTGGCGCACTATTACTAAAAACTTTAAAGAATACCCCCAGGCTTATTACCACTATGAGATTTGGAGTGGGGGCGATCGCCCAGGGCAAACGCATCTTAAAACTAAGCTGGGTACAGCGTAGCCGCACCCGCGCCCTTTGTGCGATCGCAAAAAGACTACTTGTGGTCAATAATTAATTATCCAGGATGACAGTATAAAATATTACTTAAATACTAATTATAGGCAGCAAAATTCATGAGGTAGAATAATTTTAAAA
>JANNFJ010000532.1:0-3262 GCA_031379725.1 Calothrix sp. OTE_75_metabat_31 | reverse complement strand
TATTAGTAGTACTAATAATAAAGCAGTTGAGAATGTTATTGAGAAGCTTGATGAATGGTTAACAACGGAATCATTAAGCCATGATTTCCTTTATCTCAAAGGAGGGAGTAGAGCTAATAGCCAATCATCAGGAGGTGCTATAGAAAAAATCCAACAAGCAGTTGATTATTTACAAAAAAATAATTTTGACGAAGTTTATTATCAAAAAATAAAACAGCAAATAATAGAAATAAAAGATAGTTTTATTAATGAAGAATCTACCTATTTAGAACAGCATCGTCAAAGAGCCTTATCAGAGGAAAGGCTAGCTCTAATTTTAAATCAGCTACAGACACTTCAAGCTTATTTAGAATCAGCGCTATCAACCAAAACTCAATATAAGCTAAGGTCAACAGAATTAGCCGAATACGAACAATTACCATTAGAAGCTTATCGAAAAATTAAATTGCGCTTTGAAAATATAGAACGACAGCTACCTGAAGGAAAATTACCTTGGTGGGTTCGTTTATGGCACTGGGTGACTAGGAACACGGTAGAAAAGATAATCACAAAAGGTGCTTTATCTTGCGAGTCGGCAATTGAAAATACCTTTAATACTCCTTTCCCTGTCGAAAATCCTACAAATCGTCATCATTTAAATCAACAACTAAGATTGGTTAGAGAAAGACTAGAAAAAGCGGATGAGTTATTAAGTATACAAGGGAGATTACAAGAACTTTCTGGAGATATAACCACTACAGAGAAAGAAAGAGATAATGCACTTAGAGAATCAGCTGCTTTAGAAAACTTATTGGCTAATTCTCTAAAAGATTTTTACCTATCCTTTCATCAAGATTTTCATGATAAGCATAAGGAGTTATTTGAGTTATCACGGGAATTTCTTACTCAGCAAGCATTACGTTATAAAGACCGCGTAAAACCTTCTTTAGAACTGTATTCGAGCGTTATTTCTGGAACTTGGAAAGACCAAAATAGGATGGCAGAGAATCTGGATGAGCATATTAAAAATTTGAGTTTAATGTTTCCTGCCATCACCAGTACATTACTTTCAATCCGAAATATGCTTCCGTGGGTTTCCCAATGTGTTGACCGCACAATTATAGACGAAGCAGGAATGATTGACCTGCATAAAACCTTTCCTTTGTTAGTGCGATCGCGTAAAGCTATTATCGTCGGAGACCCTCTGCAAATTGAACCTGTCATCACTTTAAGCGACCGAAGACGTGATAACTATCGTCAAACAGCCTTCCTCGACAAAGGATTAACAGAGAATGATTACCACCGCTATAGTCCAGAAGAAGAATATAGCGCTACTACCTATCATCGTGCTGCCGGAGCAACAGGGGAAGATAATGATAAGGGTCAGGGGGTTTGTTTAATAGAACATTACCGCTGTCAACCTAGTATTATTCAATATTGCAATGTTATTGCTAACTATGGACTAGAGGTAAAAACCAAACCAGTTGATTCGTTATTAGAATCGCACTTGATTGCTTATCATGTAGAGGGCAATATTCATAATAATGTGAATGAAGAAGAAATTACTGCTGTATCTGAGATAATTCAGCATTTGCTTTCTCAAGGTTATTCTATAGAAGATATAGGAGTAATTTCACCATTTAATGTTCATGCTGCTGCATTAAGAGAGCGTTTAAGTCAAAAATTCTCTGGATTCAAGAAAAACTCGATTGGAACAATTCACACATTTCAAGGTTCCGAGAAGAGAGTAATTATCTTATCTACAAAGATATGCCGCTCGCAAGATAATGTTTCGTGGCTCAACAAACGACCAAACCTTCTTAATGTCGCTGTGTCGAGAGCCAAAGAATTGTTTATTTTAGTTGGTAATCTTTACAAGCTAGAAAAAGGAAACCTTACCCGTCAGTTAGTTGAACATATTCGAGAAAATGGAAAGGTTTCAGAGTATAAATCTGAAGCCGAAATCCCTCAAGCCCAGCCTGGAAGTACTTTTATTTATGATTGTGACCATTTTAATCTTTTTGGGCAAGCTCTTGAACAAGCAGAAAAAGAATTGATAATTGTTACACCTTGGATTCGAGGTAATGAATCTAAACGATTTCTTGATGATGTAGTTTCAGCCTTAGAAAGAGGAGTTAAGGTTGCAGTTATTTACGGCAATAAAGGTGAAGAAGAAAATGATAATAATGATTCATCAACTGAAAATAATTTAAGAGAACTATTTTCGGAGTATTCAGGTTCGCAGCTAATTCGTTTAGGTAGAGAAGTTCATATTGAAAGTAGAGGAACAAACGAAAGAATCTTAGTTTGTGATGCGAAGTTTGCTATTCTAGGAACTTGGAATTGGCTTTCTCATCTTTACCGAAAGCAGTGCAGTCGGTCATTAATAAATCCGAAAATTCAAATTCGTAGAGAAACGAGTATAAAACTTTCTGACTCGTCATCGATTGAAAATGTGAAAGCAAGAATTTATCAATTATTTAGATAATTATAGCGTTTCTCAATCGGGTGAGTAATAGTCATTTTACACCAAGGTAGGGGCGCAAGGCCTTGCGCCCCTACATACGTACCTCACCTGCCTGTGAATTCCTATATCAAAATTACATTTAAGAACAAACTACGCGAAAACCAAATTCCTTATCAGTAACGTTTGCATTTTCAGAAAAGCGAGATGCTGAACGGCATAAATTAGGAGAACAATCCCAGGAACCACCTCGCAAAATTCGATATTCCTCATTCCCATTATCTAACCATGCACTACCATCTGATGGTGCGTCATAATAATCGTCATGGTCATAGTCAGCACACCACTCCCACACTAACCCATGCATATCGTACAGTCCAAAACTATTAGCAGGAAAACAACCAACTTCAGTTGTCTGCTGACGATAACCACCGTTAATATTCTCATTTTCTGCGTGAAAATTGGCTAAATGTGTTGCGATCGCTTTACCAAAATGGAATGGAGTTGAAGTTTTTGCACGGCAAGCATATTCCCATTCTGCTTCGCTGGGTAAGCGATATGTTCGTCCTGTTTTCCTCGATAGTCGCTGGCAAAACTCCTGTGCATCATACCAGGAGACCCTCTCCACAGGTAAGTTATCCCCCTTAAAATTTGATGGTTCAGCTTTGATATCAAGGTTAATTTTTGGAAGTTCTGCAACAAATTTCCATTGTGCTTGAGTAATGGGATATTTACTTATAAAAAAAGATTTTATATTAACTATGCGTTGAGGACGTTCTTCTTGGGGTGCTTCTTCATCTTTTGCTGCTCCCATTTGAA
>JANNFJ010000497.1:0-1581 GCA_031379725.1 Calothrix sp. OTE_75_metabat_31 | reverse complement strand
TATTTAAAACCAATTTAAGGGTTGAGTGGTTGCCATTTTGGCGCTATTTTTAAAGGCTTGTGGCTTTAGCACGATTATGGTGCAAAGTTAATTTAAATGTATCCTTTGATGCATTTAAATTAAAAAAGAAAAGGGGCAAGAGGGGTAATCCAAAATTTAAAATTCTGAATTATTTTCCCAATGCCCAATCTCAATTACAAGTAATGAATTTAGACAGTAGTAATGTCCTTTTCCTTTGATGCGAGTAATTCGTTGATTCTGTTTGTGTACTTGTCGGTTAGTTTTTGGACTTGATCCTGCAAATCGCGGGATTCATCCTCGGATACTTCCCCAGCTTTTTCCTGTTTTTTAATCGAATCAACAGCTTCACGGCGGATATTACGAATTGCAACGCGGTTGTTCTCGGCGTATTTTGTAGCAAGTTTGACAAATTCTTTACGTCTGTCGCTCGTTAAGGGTTGAATATTGAGCCGAATCACCGAACCGTCGTTACTAGGTGTCATGCCCACATCCGACAGCGAAATCGCTTTTTCGATTAGGTTTAAGGTGCTTTTTTCGTAAGTTTGAATCAAAATGGTTGTTGCATCTGGCGTACTAATGTTCGCCAATGATTTCAAAGGTGTAGGCGTACCGTAGTATTCCACCATTATTTTATCAAGTATGCTCGCATTCGCTCGACCAGTGCGAATCGTATTAAAATCCCGTTGCGTTGCCTCAACGGTCTTTTGCATATTACTCTCAACTTCAGCTAATTTCACAAGAACCTCCCACAAGCGTGCCGATCGATTCTCCCATGACTGCGCGGTTGATGTTACCCCTCACACCCAGGTCAAAGACGAGAATCGGGATATTATTTTCCTTACATAAAGCGATTGCGGTACTATCCATTACCCGCAAGTCTTTTGCCAAAACATGGTTATAGGTTAACGTATTGTAACGTATGGCATTGGGCACTTTCATCGGGTCAGCATCATAGATACCGTCTACTTTGGTGGCTTTGAAAATCACTTCGGCTTCGATTTCGGCAGCGCGTAAGGCCGCGGCCGTATCGGTTGTAAAGAAGGGATTGCCCGAACCAGCACCAAAAATAACCACCCGTCCTTTTTCAAGATGACGGATGGCTTTACGACGAATATAGGGTTCTGCTAACTCTTGCATTGCGATCGCAGTTTGTACCCGCGTCTCAACACCGATCCGTTCGAGGGAGTCTTGCAGTGTCATGGCATTCATTACTGTAGCAATCATACCTATGTAGTCAGCGGTTGCCCGATCCATCCCCGCCGACGCTGCTTTGACTCCTCGAAAAATATTTCCACCGCCGACGACGATAGCAATTTGAACACCTGTGGCGGCAACCTCTGCTACCTCTTGTGCTATTTCCTTGACCACTTCGGGGTCGATGCCATAGCCCATGTTGCCCATTAGGGCTTCACCGCTCAGTTTAAGTAAAACCCGTCGGTAATGTGTACCCATGAAGTTACGTTTTAACGATTACGAAAAAGTTGCAATTTCCTCCAATTTAAGATAGCAGTACCACGACAATCTGTCTCTACTTCCGCCAAATCAAGTTTTAAGTAGGGA
>JANNFJ010000487.1:0-3925 GCA_031379725.1 Calothrix sp. OTE_75_metabat_31 | reverse complement strand
TGGGACAAAACCGTCAAGCTTTGGGATGTGGAAAATAAAAAGGAAATATACAGCTTAACTGGACATCAATTACAGATTACCGCTGTAGCATTCAGCCCCGACGGCAAAATTCTTGCAAGTGCTAGCTTCGACAAAACAATCCGCTTGTGGGATATTCCCGCAAAACAATCAAAAAACCAGCCCTGCCGTATTTTTGCCGGACATACATGGGCAGTTTTAGCGATCGCATTTAGTCCAGACGGGGCAATCCTGGCAACTGGTAGCGATGACAACACGATTAAACTATGGTCTGTCAGTAGTGGTCAAGAAATTACTACGCTTGCGAACCATTCCTGGTCAGTGACATCGTTAACTTTTGATTCTACGGGAGAAATACTCATTTGTGGTAGTAAGGATAAAACCATTAAGCTTTGGCAAGTTAGTAATTTTGAAGAAATAGCCACACTCAGCGGTCATGAGGATTCAGTAACTGCCGTTGCAGTTGGTTCCCTTGATGCTGCACAAATAATTGCTAGCAGCAGCAAGGATAAAACAATTAAACTTTGGGATTTAGAAGGAATTTTTCAAAATCAAAGACCGTCTTGTTAGGCGTCCCGCCTGTCTGTCTAGATATTGGACAGGCGAGATGCCTATCCTACGATGAGAAGAATTAAGCTAGTATTTTCTCAAATTAACAATTAGTTTATAAATACCTTCTAAGATAGCGCTTGAAGGATTCTAAAAAATCAATTGTTCCATACCGCGCAGGCAGGATGCCCACGCTACGCGGTAAAATCTGACAGAAAAATCAAGCGCTACCAGTGAAGGTAACTTCAGGAAACTTGGTTTGGGCCTCACCCATTGGGCGATTTCTGCCCTCTTCTTGCCAGTAGTTGATAACTTCTGTAGCTTTGTTGAGTAATTCTACTCGGTCTACATCGGTAATCCAATGTTTGGACTCAAGTTCTTTTTTTAGTTCTTCCCAAGCATCATTCCTGGGCCAAAAAAAGTACTTAGTCAATGGGCTGGTACCTTTACCAACGACTTGATCGACCGCCAAAGCGACGTTCTCATCTAGCCAAAGAATTTTTAGAATAAACTTGGTCAATCACACCTCCGGGACGTATCCGGGCATTATTTGGCTTACTAATTGCCGCTTACAAATGAAGTAGCGTTGCGATTGCTTATTTTAACTCAATATCTAGGATATATCTCATAACTGGCCAAATGATAATGCCAGATTGGGCAGAACAAAATGTAAAAGGTTAAAGGTAGAGTTATTCGGGGTGCAGTTTTTCTCGTCCCCGACTAATATAAAGCCTGTTTCGGTGCAACTGCCCCTTTCATCGTCATACCTCACACACACAGACAGCAACACATTCCATGACCAAACAATCCTCAACACCCGCAATTATTGTTTTTGATATCGATGGAGTTATCCGCGATGTATCGGGTTCCTATCGCCGTGCATTAGCCGATACTGTCGAGCATTTTACACAAGTGTATCGCCCTACACCAGTAGATATCGACAAACTTAAATCGGAAGGCATTTGGAATAACGACTGGGAAGCTTCGCAAGAATTAATACATAGATATTTTGAAGCTCAAGGACAGCCAAGGGAACATCTCCAAGATTATGAAACAATAGTTGCATTTTTCCAATCGCGCTATCGCGGTACTGACCCCAATCAATTTACGGGATATATCTGCGATGAGCCGTTATTATTACAACCAAAATACTTAGAATCACTTACTCAAGCCGGGTTACTATGGGGATTTTTTAGCGGTGCGACTCGTGCTTCGGCTACCTATGTTTTGCAGAGGAGATTGGGTTTGCAAGCACCTGTTTTGATAGCAATGGAAGATGCACCGGGGAAACCTGACCCGACTGGGCTTTTTAGGACGATTCAAGAAATAAAACCAAGTGGAGATATGTCAACCGTATTTTATGTCGGCGATACGGTAGCTGATATGTATACTGTAGAAAAAGCACGGAAGTTGGAACCTCAGCGCAAGTGGGTTGCTGTGGGTGTGTTGCCTCCCCACGTTCAGAAAATTCCGTTTCGACGCAATGCATATGCACAAATGCTAATTGGTGCGGGTGCGGATGTTGTATTTTGCAATGTGGAGGATTTGACCCCAGTGAGGATTCAATCTTTGTTGAGATAATGTCGGTTGTTAATGATTTTTAGGTTATGTACTACAAATGGGTAAAATCTAGACTTCTGTCATGCTGAGGAACGTTCGCGCTTCGCGTTCTTGAAGGGTAGCATCTTCAAAGATGTTCGCGTAGTTTAAAAGTAAAGTTGTAACCCGTTTTTAGCGTACACATATCTAGGGAATGGCGGGAGGAAGGGCGGGGAGACCCCGCCCCTACGGTGGACGTATCATAATTTTTGTGAATTGGTGCAGAATTTACCGCGAGGCATAAATATTAAAAAGCTCGTAACCTTTTAAAAAGTGCGATCGCATCCACGCAGACAAAGGGCGCAACTAGCGTATAAAACCGGGTGCATCTTGGAGATTTTCTAAAGCTAGCTTTTTCATTAAGTCCCGCTGTTGTTGCGAATCATCGGGATATAAAGTAGACCAACCAGTGCAGTTTGGATAAAAGGAGAAAGTTACTGTTTGAGAATTGTGCGAAAGTCCGCAAGGAAATAACTTGATTTTGTCCGAATCGAAACGCTGAATATTGCGTTGGAGAATATCAAAGGTGGATGGAATTGGTTCAAAGGCGTAAAGATTTAGGTTTTTGTTGCATAATCGGGATGCAAATAATGTAAATAAACCAATATTCGCCCCGACATCAAACACTGTATCGCCTTCATGTAAAGTGATTCCATGTTGGAGATACAGAGGCATTTCTGGATATAAAAAATCGACTTCCTGTTTATTTTGGTAAAATATCTTTATCCCATTAGGCAGCGTGATTTCGGGGATTGAAGTTGACATAACAAAGAAAACATGATTTTGCGAGTTCAGACTCATTTAGTACATTTGGACTAAATGTAATAGTGCAACTCAAGAAAAAGGTTATTATTATTTTATTGTAAGGCACGTTACGCTTTATCAATGCTTCCCAATTGCTGATGCATTTTGAGCATAGATTTGAACAAAGATTTTTAGAGACAATTAGTAATTCTTAAGCAGCGACACAGATACAAACCGCTATTATTGAGAGGGCAAAAATGACTGTAAAACTTCCTGACGGTCCGCAAACTCACCCTTGGGTACAAACATTCCAATGGCTGACTAGCCCCTTAGAATATATGGAAGCCTGTACTAAACGCTACGGTGATATTTTTACCCTGCGGATTGGTCCTGTTTTTAGTCCTCAAGTATTTATTACCAACCCCCAAGCGATTCAACAGATTTTTAGCACCGACCCCAAAGTTTTAGACTCTGGTGAAGCAGCAGGTATTAAATCTCCTTTGGTGGGTCAGCAATCAATGTTAGCCTTAGAGGGAAAACCCCATCAACGACAGCGCAAACTGCTAACACCTCCCTTTCACGGCGAACGAATGCAAGCTTATGCTCAAGAAATCAGTGAAATTACGGTGGGAATCACAGAGAAATGGCAGCTTAATGAAGCCTTTTGTGTTTTGCATTCCATGCAAGAAATTTCCTTACAAATTATTTTAAAAGCTGTATTCGGTCTAAATGCAGGTCAGCGTTCTGATAAATTGAAAACACTGCTGCTGGAAATATTGAATCCCAAGCAACCTTTTGTTTCTGTATTGATGTTTGTTTTCCCAGCGTTACAAAGAGATTTTGGTGCGTGGAGTCCTTGGGGATATTTCCTACGTTTAAAGCAGCAAATAGACGAAATAATTTATACCGAAATTCAGGAACGTCGAGAACAAGCAGATGTATCTCGCAGTGATATCTTATCTTTAATGATGGCAGCTCGTGACGAAGAAGGGCAGCCAATGACAGATGTAGAATT
>JANNFJ010000423.1:0-2015 GCA_031379725.1 Calothrix sp. OTE_75_metabat_31 | reverse complement strand
TGATAAAGCTATTAAGCAAGGCTTCAATGATATCAATGGTTTTGAAATTAAAGCCGTAGTCGCAGCTATTGCTGTATCAGTATTGGCTTTATTAGGAATACGCGATCGCATTAAGGAGTATGAAATTTAGATTAGAGTCTTCCAATTAAAAAAATATCCCAAAATGGACATGTAGGATAGGCATCTCGCCTGTCCTGCAATACATCACGGACAGGCGAAACGCCTATCGTACGGGATAATCTATTTCTTGCACTACTCTTAGAAGATTAATATAGCAGTTCCCAACCAAGTGAGGTAAGTAGGGGCGCTGCGGTCGCAGCGCCCCTACCGGGCATGTAAAATGACTTTTCCCACTCTCGCCACCTCAAGAACAGTCCCTCTAACCTAAATGACCACAGGATGGAAATAGAAGGCAAATCCTAAAACCATATACGCTGCTAGTAACAAAACTCCTTCCAACCAGTTAGATTTACCATCCGAACTAATTGTATTGGCAATTAACACTGACACAGCAACAGCAACCAATTCAAACGGTTTGAAATTTAAATCCATCGGTTGATTAAATATTCTTCCGGCTATTACTAAAGCAGGGGCAACAAATAAGGCAATTTGCATACTCGAACCGACTGCAACCGAAAGCGATAAATCCATCTTGTCCTTCATCGCTACGCTGACAGCTGTGGCATGTTCGGCAGCGTTGCCAACGATAGGCACGAGTATCACCCCAGTAAATAATGCCGTTAGACCTAACTTCGATGTAGCCACTTCTAACGTATCAACAAGCATCTCCGATTCCAGGGCAACTAGTAGCGTACAAACGAGCAAAACTCCCGACCATAACCAAATATTGGGTTTATGATGGGGTCCTTCTAACGCTTCGGTTTCGACAACACCCACTTCGTATAAATAAGAATGGGTTTTCATTGAAAATAATAGGGTCAATCCATAGACAAGTATCAATATAATAGCCACAGCAACTGAGAAATTTTGTAATACTTGCGGGCTAACAATGCCTACAGATGTATAATTCATTGCTGTTGGCATCAACATTGCAATCACTGCCAAATTCATCGAAGCTGCATTGACTCGTGCTACAATTGGCTGAAATTTCTGCTCTTTATAGCGTAACCCACCCAGAAACATCGCAAATCCCATTACTAGCAGCAAGTTACTAATAATCGATCCCGTGATGCTGGCTTTGACGACATCAACAAGTCCTGCCCGCAATGCCACTAGTGCAATAATCATTTCGGTGGCATTACCAAAGGTGGCATTTAACAACCCACCTAGCATGGGCCCGATGACAACAGCAATTTCTTCTGTGGCTGCACCCATCCAAGCAGCTAATGGCAAAATTGCCAATCCTGCGGTGATGAAAACGATCAAGTCTCCCCATTCGAGGAAGTGTGCCGCTAAGGAAACTGGGATAAATAGTAATAGAACCGAAAAGAATATGTTTTTACCTGACATTTTTCACCTTAGTTAGGAAGTGGGCAGGCGGGATGCCTAGCCGACGAGGGACACTTAGAAGCAGGCAGGATGCCCATAAAGTTTTTACAAACCAACTCTAGGATAGTCTCAACCCCATAGGTAGGTGCTTCCGAATTTCTACTGTTTTCTTTCGGAGGACTAATTTGTAAACTCAAATTATGTTTTGCTTCACATTTATAATCTTTTGTAGCAAAAATTAAAATAAAAATCACACTTTGTAAACTTAATATGCTGTTTAATGTATTAAAACACCATTAAATCGTCTTGGTATTTTCTGGTAAAATCCTTTAGTGAAAGCTTGTTTAAGCGTTAAGTCTCTTCTACCTTCGACAGTGTAAATGGTAAGTTAGATAAAATACCCACAAAAGTAGAGCTGCTGTATAAGAATAAAAGTATATCAATAGCGATGTTCCCAAAAGAATCGCTGTGTAAACGCAACCCGCACTGAAAACAGTGGAATGTAATTGTAAACAGTTTTAGATACATTGTCTTAAAAGGCAACTGCAAGTTTATCCTCTATTGGG
>JANNFJ010000389.1:0-2695 GCA_031379725.1 Calothrix sp. OTE_75_metabat_31 | reverse complement strand
GCCAATAGCGCATTCCCACATATATATCAGCATCTTTGCCAAGGACGCGCAATTGCTCGCGCAAAGCCTCTCCTTGAGCTTCGGTAATCTGTCGCAGTGGAGAACCACCGCCAATTTGTTTATAATTTTCTTGCGATCGCTTAGTTCGCCGCGAAGCAATAAACCATGCTAGGGGTTTCTGCAACCAAGGGAATGGTAGGCGAATAATCTCCGGATCGGAAAATAGATTGTACAAGAATGGACCTACATCGTCCAATTTATCGGGACCGCCGAGATTAAGTAATAATACGCCTACACGACCCATAGCAATTATTCTCCGCCGATATGACTCAGATTTTTTACTAATGTTAACAATACATCTTTCTTAAATATATATTAAATATATAAGTTATTGGCGAAGGGGAAGGGGGAAAAAGGGTAAGAGGTGAGAGACAAAGGTAATTAATGCTGAAGATAGATTTTTATTGTTGTCACTTGTGGTGTGTAATTTCTTCCTCTCTCCTCATTACCCTTAATCCAGTGTATTTACTATGCCCCAAATATAAATACCAATACATGTAGTAAGCAGTACTTTAAAATACTAAGCAAAAAGATAGAGATGCAAAAACCCTCAAAATGCGAATCTGCGTCTAAAGATAGTGGTGAAACTCATCCGCAAGTGCGATAGTCGTTAGAAACAAGTTAATCTTATTGACATAGCTCTATAAAGTTTAAAAATCTAGAAGTATAAAATGTCGCCCGAAACCAAAATTAACATCTTACTGGTAGATGACCATCCAGAGAATTTGCTGGCACTCGAAGGCATTTTGGAAAGTCTTGACCAAAATTTGGTAAGGGCAACATCAGGCACAAAAGCACTGAAATGCCTGCTAAATCAGGATTTTGCAGTAATTTTGCTCGACGTGCAAATGCCCGATATGGATGGATTTGAAACTGCTACCTTGATTCGACAGCGCGATCGCTCGCGTCATACGCCAATTATCTTTCTTACAGCATTTAGCAGCAGCGACGAGATGGTAACAAAAGGATATTCGTTAGGTGCAGTGGATTACCTCTTCAAGCCAATAAATGCAGATATTTTGAAGTCGAAAGTAACAGCATTTGTGGAATTGTTCCAGAAAACCGCTGAAATCGAGCGGCAATCGGCAGAATTAGCACAGATGAACGCCGAACTCAAAAAGAGCGAAGAACGCTTTCGGGGTTTAAGTGCTTCTTCTCCGGTGGGTATTTTTCTTACCGATACAAATGGTATTTGTACTTACACGAATCCGCGCCACCAAGCAATTTTCGGTTTAACAGAAGCCGAAATTTTGGGTGAAGGGTGGGCGCGGATTGTCCATTCCGACGACCGACAACAGGTATTAGATGAATGGTATAATACAGCAAGAGCGGGGAACGAATATCGTACCGAGTTTCGGATAATTCGACCGGACGGGGTTGAACGTTGGATTTATGCTTGTTCGTCACCAATGTATTGTTCGCTCGGTGAGTTGATTGGTCATGTAGGTAGTATAGAGGATATAAGCGAGCGTAAGCTTGTCGAAGCTCAAAAAATGGATTTAATCCGCGAACAAGCTGCACGTCAAGAAGCAGAAGCAGCAAATCGTCTCAAGGACGAATTTTTAGCGACGCTTTCCCACGAACTCCGCACACCTCTAAACTCGATGTTGGGTTGGGCAAAACTGCTTCGCAAGCAAAAATATGAAGAGAGAAGTGTAGCACGGGGTTTAGAGATTATTGAGCGTAATGCATTACTGCAAACGCAACTTATCAATGATATTTTAGATGTATCGCGGATAATGCGGGGGCAGTTGCGTCTTAATCTATGTCCTGTCAACTTAGAATCTCTAATTTCACAGTCAGTAAATGCAGTGCGTCTCGAAGCTGAAGCTAAGAAATTACAACTTGATTGCATTGTTGAACCAAAGCTTCCCGGACAGACACCATCGTTTGTTGTTCGAGGTGATTCAACTCGTTTGCAACAAGTAATTGGGAATCTACTTAGTAATGCGATAAAATTTACACCTGCTAACGGACGCATTGAAGTTCGTCTATCTACCATTGATTCAGGAAGTTTTGATGATTCCACAGACCCTACTTGCCCCACCCCCCGAATAAAAATCGAAGTTTCGGACACAGGTATGGGTATTAGTCCCGATTTTCTTCCGCATGTATTCGACCGTTTTCGTCAAGAAGATGGCAGCACTACCCGAAGTCATAATGGACTTGGATTAGGACTGGCAATTGTGCGACATTTAGTTGAAATGCACGGTGGTAATGTTGGTGTCACAAGTCCCGGTGCTGGAGAGGGTGCGACATTTACAGTTCAACTTCCGCTTTTGGAAATGAGTAAGGAATTGAAGGCAGACAAACAAATTCCTAATTCGTTACCACAATCATTAAAAGTAGAAGAAAGCACTACAGAAGTTACGGACATACAGCAGGATGCAGACAAAAATCAACAAGGTAATAATCAAGGCTTTTCAACACCGCAAAGTGAGGAAATAAAGCCAACAGATATTGAAGATAATAAAAGTTTTGATACGTATCTATGTAAACCTGTCGAACCGACAAAAGTAATTACCACATTATCAAAATTAAATAGCAAAACCCAGAGTTAATTTTTAGCGGACGTATTAATAAATACTCAAAATATAGCGCTTCTCTGTTGGATGCAATACAATCGAGGGCGGGG
>JANNFJ010000364.1:0-12940 GCA_031379725.1 Calothrix sp. OTE_75_metabat_31 | reverse complement strand
GGCTATACAAGTGCTTTATGCCCGTCATTCACTTTAGGATGCGGTACTTTTGGAGGAAATTCAACTACTGACAATGTAAGTTATCATCATCTTTTTAATGTCAAAAGAATCGCATATTATCAAGCACCTAAATTTTTAGATCCAGAGATATTTAAAGATAAATATCCTAAGTGGCTACTGCAATTACTTAACTTATTAAACTTCTTAGGACTGAATGCTTTAGTGACATTTTTTTCGCAACGAATTTCGATTTAATTGATAAAAATATGAGTAATCCAATCCGTGTCGTTTGTCTGGGTGGTGGTTATGTTGCCATGTGGTTAACTAAAGCACTACGAAATGCCATCATATATAAAAAAGTAGAGCTTATCGTTATTAGTCGGGATAACTATCATACTTATCACGGCTTTATTGCTGAGATGCTGACTGGAAAAATTCAACCCAGTCAGGTTGCAAGTCCAGCTAGAAGAATATTTGAACCAGGAGATTTTTATAATGCAGAAATTGAGAAAATAGACGTAATCAACCAAGTTATTACTACTAGTCGTTCTTTAGATGGAAGGCAGTATCAAGTATTTTACGACCATCTAGTAATTTCATTAGGTTCGGTGGATGACCTATCGAGGTATCCTGGAATTGCCGAACATGCGATGAAGTTAAAATCCTTTAATGACTGTTACAAAATCCGCAATCACATTATTCAAATGTTGGAATTAGCGGAAATTGAAACAGATACAGATGAGCGATCGCGTTTGTTAACCTTTGTGGTTGCGGGGGGAAATTATGGTGGGATTGAAGTCGCTACTGAGTTAGCCGATCATTTTCGGCTTTTGGTTAAAAAAGAGTATAAGCAAATTGGACTTGATGAAATCAAGGTAATAATTATTCATAGTGGGGAACGTATCTTATCAGAACTAGTTTTACGGTTTCCGGAGTTAGTCAGGTATGCTGAAAATTTCCTCCATGACGAATTCTCGAATTTAGAAATTATTACTAATACTCGTATTGTTGCTGCGACTCCAGAAGAAGCCATACTTAGCAATGGAGAACGAATTTCAACTCGGACAATTATTAGTTGTACGGGAACAGCACAATCACCTTTACTAGATAAACTACCGTTAGAGCGAGATAAATACGGCAAAGTTGTTACAGATGAATTCGTCCGAGTCAAAGGAACGAATAATGTTTGGGCAGGAGGAGATTGTGCTGCAGTTCCCTTACCAAACGGGGGTACATGTCCACCACTAGCAATTTATGCTATGACTTGCGGATATCAAATTGGTGAAAATATCCTCCGTTCGATCGACAGTAGAAGACTAAAAGCTTATAAATTTACCGGACTTGGGGATGCTGTTTCTCTGGGAAATCGTCATGCGATCGCGCATTTAAAAGGTGTTCCTTTATATGGGTTTAGTGCTTGGGTTGCTTGGAGAATAGCTTTGTTTGTTTTTGTTCCTTCCTGGGATCGAAAGTTAAGACTTTTGCTCGATTGGTCAATGTGGCCTTTTTTAGGCCGAGATATCATCAGCATGAAGGCGCAAGATAAGCAAGGATTGAAACAGGCACATTTTCAACCAGGACAAGTGATTGTTAAACAAGGTGATATTAGTCATTGCTTGTACTTAATCCGCAATGGAGAGGTAGAAGTTTCACAAGAAAAGTCGGATGGAGAAGTGATTATTGAAACTCTTGGTTCTGGAAAGTATTTTGGTGAAGCAACTGTTTTACAAAATAGTCCCCACATTGCAACTGTCCGTGCCAAAACCAGCGTGCAATTAGTCACGATTGACAGAGAAGAAGCATTATTATTAAGTAATTCTTTGCCTGTTTGGAACAAGAGTAATAATAATTTATTACTATCCCATGTAGTTAGTAAAGAAGAAGATATTCAAGAACCTCATGCAATTGCATCGGCATCGGTCATGTCCGCAACTTTGGAAGTTGCACCCTGGCAAGAATTAGCACCGAAAGCACCAGCTAGGATTGGCAGCAACCGCATTTTAACAAGACAATCAGAACCCTCAAAAAGTAAGTTTGGTTTCTTTGGTTTAATTTTACTAATGGGTGTAATTGCTACATCGGCTAGCGTGGCTACTTATGTACTAACTTCTAAAAAAATTGCCGATAACGGGATACAAAGTGGTAGTGCGATCGCATTCCAAAAACTCGAAGTAGTCGCACTAGGACGCTTGGAACCAGCAGGAAAAATTATATCTGTAGCTGGTCCGATCGGGGAACGAATTGGACATTTAGAAGTTGCGGAGGGAGATAACGTTAAGAATGGGCAAATTGTAGCTTATTTAGAAAATTATAACGAACGACTACAAACGCGGAATTTAGCCGCCGCTAAAATTCGGGAAATTCAGGAGCAAGTAAAAACTGATACATTACTCCGTCAAGTTGAAGCTGAGAAATCCCAATCAGAGATTGAACAAGTTAATACACCTCAACTTCTACAAATCAAATCTCAGCAAGCTTTGATTCGGAAAGCACAAGTAGAACTACAAGAGGCAATTAAGACACGCGATCGCTTTCAATATCTATCCCAAGAAGGAGCTATTGCCAAACAAGATTTTGATAATAAACAATTGATTGTCCGTCAAGCCGAAGAAAATCTCAGCCAAGCTCAAGCAACTTTAGAACAGTTAGCTCAAACTCGTTCATCTAATATTCGCACTGCTCAAACAGCTTTCAAAGCTTCTCAAGTTAATTTAGCCAGAGTCGAAAGTCATAGCGGTCTAGAACCTGCTAAAAATAATCTGGCTTTAGCACAAGCTCAATTGGAACGTTCAATTATCCGTTCTCCCCAAGATGGAACAGTTTTTAAGGTTTTTGCCCATACAGGTGAAGCTATTTCTCAAAAAAGTATTTTACAGCTAGGGGATACACAGCAAATGTTTGTTGTTGCAGAAGTATATGAAACCGACGTGAGTAAAGTTAAAGTCGGTCAGGAGGCAGTTATTACTAGTCCAGCTTTTGCTAAACCAATCAAAGGAACTGTTGATAAAGTCGGCAATCTTGTATTTAAAAATAACATTATTGGTGATGATCCAACAGCAGATAAAGATGCACGAATCGTAGAAGTGAAAATTCGTTTGCAACAAAGCGAACAAGTTGCTAATTTTAGTAACCTTCAGGTCGATGTGCGAATTCAATTAAATAATCTGGGGAAAATAGGTGCTAAACCGTAAAAATTCTGACTGGAACGGTCCCGCATTAGCATGGTTGAATTTAATTCATGCTAGAACTAGGTTTTTTGTGGCACTCTCAGCAATTGGCTTCGCTGTGACTTTGATTTTTATACAGTTAGGATTTTTAGGTGCTGTACTAAAAACAGCTACTTTTATTTACGATAATCTTAACTTTGATATTGTCTTAATCTCACCAAAATCACTCGAAGCTAGCTATACATTACCATTTTCTCGTCAACGATTATATCAAGCTGCGGCAATTCCTGGTGTAACTTCGGTTGCACCTGTTTATATTTCGTTTAAACAATGGCGTAATCCAGAAACTAAATTCACACGTTCGATATTAACAATGGGTTTTAATGCTAAAGACAAAATATTTAAAGATTCAGAAATTAATAAATATAAATTAGAACTACAAAGTCAAGACAGGTTAATACTTAACCGCTTGTCTCGTCCTGAATTTGGAACGAGAAAGATTGGTTTGAATACTGAACTTGGGGGTCGAGATATTAAAGTAATTGGCTTTTTCTCAATGACAAATAGTTTGCGAGCAGACGGAACTGTAATTATGAACGATCAAAACTTTATTCGTCTTTATACTGGTCGTTCATTCGATGATATCAGTCTGGGATTAATTAATATAAATCATCACTTGAATATTAATACAGTTATTCAAAATTTACGCCAAGTATTACCAAACGATGTAGAAATTTTAAGCCGCGAACAAGCTGGAGAAAGAGATAAAAACTACTGGCTAACATCGACTTCCATCGGCATAATTTTTGGAACGGGTGCAATCATGGCTTTTATTGTGGGAACTGTAATTGTTTATCAAGTACTTTATACCGATGTTACGGAACATCTGAACGAGTATGCCACACTAAAAGCAATTGGATACAGTAATTTGAGATTATCTAAAGTTATTTTGCAAGAAGCGGTAATTCTGGCTTTTCTTGGTTTCTTTCCTGGTTTTGTGATTGCTATAGGTTTGTACACTTTAACTCGTTCGGCTACAGGTTTACCAATGGAAATGAGTTTTGGACGTGCTAGCTTTGTTTTTTTATTAACTAATATTATGTGTTCTGTATCTGGTTTATTATCTTTAAGTAAAGTTTTAACAACCGACCCTGCTGATGTATTCTAAATATGTTTTTATTTAAATTCTCGCTAGCTTGGATTAACTTAGTACATAATAAACAGCGCTTTCTCACAGCATTAGGTGCAGTGGTTTTTGCAGTTGTGCTGATGTTTATCCAATTAGGATTTCGGAATGCAATGCTTCAAAGTAGCGTCGAATTTATTAATCGTTTGGATGCAGATTTAATCATTACTAGCCGTCATCGATATGTTAGCTTTTATGACTACACTTTTAAAAAAAATAGATTATATCAAGTACAAGGGTTTAAGGGTGTAGAAGCAGTTTATCCATTGTATTTAGCTATGGGAGTTTGGAAAAATCAAACAGGAGTACGTCAACGTCCAATCAGAATTTTTGGATACAATTTAGAATCCAAAAGTTTTTTGATTCCCGGTCTGACTAATTATATTAATGGGTTGCAATTTCCCGATACTATAATAGTCGATAAAAAGTCTCGTAAAGATTTTGGTAATATCGCATCAGGATTAAAGGTAGAATTACTCGACCGAAAGGTGAAAATTATTGGCAACTTTGAGTTAGGGACTGATTTCGTTGCTGATGGAAATTTAATTACCAGCGACCAGAATTTTCTAAGAATATTTCACGGACACCCTTATGGAGATTTTGGCAATATTCGTACTTCTTTAGATGATGTTGATTTTGGCTTGATTAAGATTAAATCGGATCAGATTGATGCAAAAGCCTTGGTAGAAACCTTAAATAAATCTTTGCCTCTAGATGTTATCGTGATGACGAAAAATGACTTTATGGAGCAAGATACTAAGTATTTTGATAAGTCAACTCCCATCGGTTTTATGTTTGGGTTAGGAACTGTTATTGGCTTTTTTGTCGGAATTATTGTTGTTTATAACATTATTTATACAGATATTAATAATAACTTACCTCAATACGGCACTCTGCGAGCTATCGGCTATTCTAATTCTTACTTATTTATCATTATAGTATTGCAATCAGCAATCTTAGCCATAATCGGTTTTTTTCCAGGCTTATTGACAAGCATATTAATTTATAAAGTTATGGCAAAATCTACTGGTTTATTAGTAGAAATGAGTATTAATGTTGCCTCTTTAGTAGCAGTACTGACTATTTTTATGTGCATGTTTGCAGGTTTAATTGGTGCAAGAAAAATTCAAGGACTAGACCCAGCAGAAGTATACGAGCAAAAAAAATGAAAAAAGAACCAGTTATTAAAGTTAGTAGAATTAATCACTATTACGGTACGGGACAACTGCGAAAGCAAATTTTGTTTGATATTAGTACAGAAATTCAAGCTGGAGAAATTGTCATTGTTACTGGACCTTCGGGTTCGGGAAAAACTACTTTATTAACTTTAATTGGTGCATTACGTTCAGTCCAAGAAGGTAGCTTGCGAGTTTTAGAACAAGAATTGAATCGAGCAAATAGTAGACTATTAGAAAATGTTCGTAAAAATATTGGTTTTATATTTCAGGCACATAACTTATTAACTTCTTTAACAGCTAGCCAAAACGTCCAAATGGCATTAGCTTTACATGGAGGCATGTCTAAACGTGAAGCTGAACGAAAAGCACGAGCAATATTAGAAATGGTTGGACTGGGTGAACGAGTTAATTATTATCCAAATCAAATGTCAGGAGGACAAAAACAAAGAGTTGCGATCGCACGTGCTCTTGTGACGAACCCTAGTGTTATTCTTGCGGATGAACCGACGGCTGCTTTGGATAAAAAAAGCGGACGAGATGTTGTGGAAATGCTCCAATATCTGGCAAAAAAACAAGATTGTGCAATTTTATTAGTGACTCACGATAACCGAATCCTCGATGTTGCAGATAGAATTATTAGTTTAGAAGATGGGTATCTTACCTCCTCTGGTACATCTTCACATAGTTCTAATAGTCAAATTGCTAGCTTAAAAGGAGACTTAATTAATCATGTGGAAAACTTGTCTTTACAGGATTTTTTAAGTTTGCTTCAGCAAGTGACGGGAGAATTTGAACCTTTATTACAAGCAATGACTTTAATCGATAATGAAGCTACACAAAAATGGCTAGAAGAAATTATCGAGGCAATAACTCTAAAAATTACACATCTATTACAAGCCGAGCGCAGCACTATTTTTTTAGTCGATGATACTCCTGGAAACTTATGGTCAAAAATTATTCAGAGTAATCGCAAAAAACTATTAAAAGTTAGCATAACCGCTCATTTTGGTATAGCTGCTCATGTCGCTGCAACTAGAGAATGTTTGAATATTCCCATCGCTTCCAAAGATTACCGCTATAGCCCAGCAATTGACGAACAAACTGGATATCAAACTCGTAATGTCCTATGTTTGCCAATTTTAAATAATCAAAACAAAGTCTTGGCAATTTGCCAAGTTTTAAATAAAATTGGAAATAACTGTTTTGATAAACGAGACGAGCAGATATTAGGGGAACTATCCAAACAAATTTCAGCTATTTTTGATAGTTGGTGTCGTTTACAAACATTACGTAAATCTTTGACAATTGGAAAATATTAAAATGGTACTTTGTCCCGATTTGACTTCAGAAAAATTTACAACCTTAATCGAACTTCTTCACTATCGAGCATTTTCCCAACCCGATGAAATCGCTTATACATTTTTACTAGATAATGAAAATGCAGTTGATTTAACTTATGCAGAATTAGATCGGCAGGCGCAAAGGATTGCTGCTTATCTGCAAACAACTCAAAAAGCATCCACAAGAGTTATGCTGCTTTACCCACCAGGTTTAGAATACGTTGCAGCTTTTTTTGGTTGTCTGTATGCTGGTGCGATCGCAGTCCCAGCTTACCCACCTCGTCCAAATCGTTCCCTACACCGACTCCAGTCGATTGTTGCCGATGCTGAAGCGAGTATAGTGCTTACGAATACAAACGTTTTATCAAACTTACAACGCCAGTTGTCAGAATGTCCTGATTTACAAGCATTGAACTGGTTAGCTACTGACAGTATTAGCGATAATTTAATTCATCAATGGCAGCAGCCAGAAGTAGATAGCGACTCCCTAGCATTTCTACAATACACATCAGGTTCTACAGGCACACCCAAAGGGGTAATGGTTAGCCACGGAAATTTGCTCCACAATCAAAAGATGATTCAGGCAGGTTTTCAGCATACAGAGGAAACTATTTTTGTCGGCTGGTTGCCTCTATATCACGATATGGGTCTAATTGGTAATGTGCTGCAACCGTTGTACTTAGGTACTCGCTGTATTCTCATGTCTCCAGTTGCTTTTCTGCAACGTCCAATCCGTTGGTTGGAGGCAATTTCTTATTACAAAGGGACTACGAGCGGCGCTCCTAATTTTGCTTACGATTTGTGTATGCGGAAGGTGACTCCCGAACAAATATCTACCCTTGATTTAAGCAGTTGGGATGTAGCTTTTAATGGAGCTGAACCTGTAAGGAAAGAAACGATTGAAAAGTTTTCATCTACGTTTGCACCCTGCGGTTTCCGTAAAGAAGCTTTTTACTCCTGTTATGGAATGGCAGAAACAACCCTGTTTGTTTCTGGTGGGGTGAAAACAAATGTACCAGTTTACATCACAGTTCAAGAAAATGAATTAGCACAAAATCGCATAGTTGTAACACCAGAAATTGAGGGAAGTCGAACTTTAGTAGGTTGCGGACAAACCTATCACAATCAGCAGATTGTGATTGCGAATCCAGAAACTTTGATTGCTTGTGGTGCTGATGAAGTTGGGGAAATTTGGGTTTCTGGTTCGAGTATTGCTCAGGGCTACTGGAATCGTCCAGAACAGACTGAGCAGGTATTTCACGCTCACCTTGACAACTTGAAAGGTGAGTTTCTCCGCACGGGAGACTTAGGATTCCTAAATAATGGTGAATTATTTATTACTGGTCGTTTGAAAGATTTGATTATTATTCGCGGTCGCAATCATTATCCTCAAGACATAGAAATGACTGTTGCAAATAGTCACGAGGCATTAATACCGGGAGCAGGAGCAGCTTTCACAGTTGATACTAAAGGAGAAGAAAGACTAGTAATTGTCCAAGAAGTCGATCGTCATTACCGAAACTTAGACAATGATGCTGTTGCCGAAGTCATTAGAACTGCAATCGCACAGCAACATGAAGTACAAGTCCATGCGATCGCATTAATAAAAATGGGTAGCATCTGCAAAACTTCAAGCGGCAAAATCCAGCGTCATGCTTGCCGAAATGCTTTTATTGAGGGAACACTAGAGTTATGGGGAAAAAATCGCTAAATTTGAGCAGTTTCACAAAAATAAATGCAGACAGAGAAATTAACCATCATCCATAAATAACAATGAAAAACAAAGATTTGTCAGCGATTCAAGCTTGGTTTATTTCCTATCTTGCTGATTTACTAGAAATAGAACCCGCACAGATTGATATTCGTAAATCCTTTGATAGTTATGGGTTAGATTCAGTTAGCGCTATTACAGTTGTAGGTGATTTAGAAGATTGGTTGGGGTATACTGTTCCTTCGGAAATAATTTATGAATATCCCAGCATTGAAGTTTTGAGTCAGCATTTAGCTCAAAAAAGTTAGGTAAGATGACCAGCCCAGCCCTTTCAATGCGAACAGATGAACTATTTTCTTAATATCTGAAATCTGCTTCTAGTATAGATTTGACGCAATGGTTCAGGTTATCCTTGGTAATAACTCACATTACGGGCTACTAACATAAAGGGTGCAAAGCACCCTTCATGGTCATGCCGCTTGGGAAAACGAAATATGAGGGTGAATCATTACTTTAAAGAAACAACAACTGATTAATCAACCTTTTGCAACTGCAATCGCACTAACATCAACATTTCGATCAAAAAGTATTCGTGGTTTCAATAAAATCCGAAATATCAATAGCAGCGATTTAAATTCCCCAGGTGTTTTATTACGTTTCCACTGTCCGGGACGACAAAATAACATTTGCACTAAACGACGATGTTGTTTTAAACTCAATGGTGCAAATTGAACTCGGATAGTTGGATACTCATCATTGAATCCAGTCCGAATTATTTCTCCATCTAAATGTAAGTTTTCTTCGGCGACTTCGAGTTTAATTTGGGTATTTTCAGTCAAATAAATCAACGCATCTTCAGTTAAAGCAATTTCTGCACCTGCTTCGGAGATAATTGTAGTCACTCCCCAAAGATTATTTTCACCAATACTTAACTTGACTATTCGTCGCAAATTAAACCATTCATTAACATCCGGTTTAGGTGCATCTAAAAGAATTAGCAAAGCAATACCGACCATGATTAAATTGTAGCCACTCCATAGCCAACCTAAACCAATACCTTTGATTTGTAAAGCAACTTCGTGGGGAACTGTTGCTGCCCATACACCTTTTTGCATACTCATACTTAAGTTTTTCCACAAACTTAAGGCAGTGGTAATGAATAAAATAATTAAAGGTAAAGCTAATCCCCAGTTAAAATTATAACGATTATTGGTTGTCCCTTTAGGTGTGACTTGAAACCCTTTAGAAAAAGGATTAAGCATAGCTTGAATAACAGTCAATGCTAGCGGAAAGCATAAAACTAAAGAGTAAATATCCGATAATAATGCCGACCGCGATTGATTATTTAGCCAAGCGAAGGCTGTTAAATTAACTATGTAATAAGGCAGGAAAAAATATAGTAATTCTGCTGGAGTTGCCCGAATCGGGATGATGCCCAGAAACGAATATGTCAAGGGCATTATTAAAAAGTAAACCCGTGAAATACTCGTAAACCAATGCAGCAATCCTTCTAAATGTGCCAATCTTTGAATCAAGTTAAGTCCGCGAATTGTGAGAGGATTCGATTTAATAAAAAAGGCTTGTAATGTTCCTCTTGCCCAACGGAACCTTTGCGTTGCATGTGCGGCAATATTTTCTGCTGCCAATCCGGCACTTAATTTCTCATCCAAATAAATTAAACGGTAGCCTTTAGATAATAGCTGAATACCTGTGAAATAATCTTCACTCAAAGATTCGGTTACAAAACCCCCTACGGCTTTTAATGCACTGCGACGAACAATAAACGAAGTACCAGCACAAATAACGCTATCGACACCATCACGGATTGGTTGAATTTGCCGATAAAATACTTCTTCTTCAGAAGTAAGAATGTTCTCTAAACCTAAATTTCTGGCAATAGGGTCAGCGTTATAAAAGCTTTGTGGTGTTTGGACAAGGGCTACATTTTCATCTTGGAAAAATCCAATAGTACGAGTTAAGAAGTTTTTAGTGGGGATGAAATCAGCGTCAAAAATAACAACTAAATCACCTTCAGTTTTGGCTAATGCATGATTTAAATTTCCGGCTTTGGCATGGCGATTATCAGGACGGCTGAAATACTCGCACCCTAATTCTACGGCTAATTCTGCCATTTCGGGACGGCGAGTATCATCTAGTAGGTATATTGTTTTATTCCCATAATCTAAAGCTTGGCAACCAATAATAGTACGTCGCAAAATAAAAACTGGTTCGTCATAAGTCGGGATAAAAACATCAACCGTTGGATTGAAAATTCCATCAATTACAGCAAGGGAATTTATATCGGCTTCGCGCTTGCGGTCTTTAAGATTTAACATTAAGAATAACTGGATAGTGCTACCTAAAAGCACTAACATTTCAAATAGCAATAAACCCAAGCTAAACATCCCATTTAACGGGTCGATAAGGTTAAGTGTTGACAAGCTACGCCAGACTACGTATCGCAAAGTCAGTATAATTAAAATTCCCACTACAACCCGACGCGACCAAATACGTGGTTGTGGAGAAATTCGCATAATCAGCAATACTGCCAAAAATAATCCCACCGTTGGTGCAAGTAAGTATTTTTCTCTAACCATTGGTACTTCTAACCACATCGGTGGATTTTTTTGCCAAATATTTACATACTCAAAAATATTACTGATATGGCGATCGCCTCCAAACCATCCTGCAATTACTATCCCAGCAAAAGTAACGATACCTAATAGAATCAACGTTGCTGTTCGGAATCGGAGAAATCGCTTGTATGCACGCCATTTAGAAGCTTTACGCTTGGACTGTGTTACTGACATTTTATTTTACTCAATTACTACTGCCAAAAATCAAACGCATAAGCGATCGCTACTTCACCCTACATTGTTAATAATAATTAAAAATTGTCAAAATTGATTAAGTATTTTTACCGAAAGGTACTTTAGCTCATTTTGAGAATATCTTGCTGTGATATCTAAAAAAGTAACAGATGTAATCAAAACTTGAATTAGAAGATGCTGAAAAAGAATGGTGAAAAAATTAAACAGTTTCTCAGCTTAGATTAATATTGTCACTGTCTAAAGGTTATAGATTGTATGTAGAAATAATTTTAATGATTAAAAGCTATGAAATTTAAATTGCTAGTAATTGTTTGTTTCGTTACTTTGTTGATAGGGAGTTGTACGAAAGAAGTCAGTTCTAACCCTTCAAATGCTGATACGACAGTCACAAACACTACAAACGAAAATAGAACATCCGCAGGTATAGGAAGATTTCAAGCTGCGGAACACCCAACTACGGGGAATGTAACTGTTATTAATGAAAATGGTCAGCGTTATTTAGTTTTTGATGAAAGTTTTAAAACTGATAGCGGTCCCGATTTGTTTGTTATTTTGCATCGTAACTCGACGGTTCCCGTATCTGGTGTTAGAGAAAAAGATTATATTCAACTTGCACGGTTACAGAAAATTAATGGTACTCAGCGCTACGCAATTCCAACAAATGTACAGCTAGCAGATTTTAGGTCGGTTGCTGTTTGGTGCAAACAATTTAATGCAACTTTTGGCTTTGCACCTTTGAGTTAGTTATAGCGTTTCTCAACCCACTGAGGTATAGGCATTTTACATTAAGATAAGGGCGCAAGGCATTGCGCCCCTACATATGTACCTCACATGGTTGGGAACTGCTATACCGTAGGGTGCGTTAGTGATAGCGTAACGCACCGCTGTTCTAAAAGTTAATAACATTAGCATATTTTGAAAGGTATTTCTAAAAAAATAACTGCTAACTACCGATAATAAATCTTTTCTAAAAAAGATAAATTTTTGGCTTAACACTTTGTACTCTCTGGGTGTAAAGTTTGGAAGTAAAACCAGGATTGTGCGTAAAGGAAGTATATGGAAATTTCAGATTTTATTAAGCTTGCTCATCCAGTTATAGCAGTTGCTTTCATTTTTCCTTTGATTGGTATTGTCGTGCATTTTGCATGGCAAACACGTCAGCGACGTTTGCAAAGTATTAATGGGGTTAAATGTCAGATTCCTGCTGTTGTCGGCAAGGAACATCGACAGTTGGGGAATTGGCTGACTGGTGCGGTTGTGGGATTGAGTTTATTGGGTTTGGCGCGTCCAATTGGGGCAAATATTATCAAGAATCAATTATGGAATAAAAATTTGTTCCAAGTTGTATTTATTTTGCTGATGTTTGTTGTAACTGTTGTGTCATTGGTATTTTTATATAAAGCGAAGCAGCGGTTATGGCGTGCTGTTTTTGCGACTTTGACTGGTGCGGGGATAATAATTTTAGGCTGTCAGGATGGTGTTTTTCGCCGTAGTAATGAGTGGTTTTGGTCGCATTATTATATTGGG
>JANNFJ010001333.1:0-3592 GCA_031379725.1 Calothrix sp. OTE_75_metabat_31 | reverse complement strand
TTTGGCAACAGGATGGCAAGTTTCCTCGTTATGGGCAAAGTGATGCTCTTTTATCTTGCCTTTTTTCGCAGTTAGCATCCCACCGCAATAGGGGCATTTTAATTGAGTTTTGCCGCTACTGATATCTTCGACATATACCAAAATTCCATCTTTATCAACACCATAATTCAACCACATCTGTAAATCCTTTTATCAAGCACGCATTACTACTAAGATAGATAATTATTCTATATTTTGGCATTGAGTTTAGGTACCGCTTGCCCTCATAGACAAGGAAAGCGATACCACAAAGTGAAAGCCTGCGGGCATCGCTACATAATTTTAATAAGTATTAATCAAATATTAAATAGTATTAACTATAGGGATAATTGTAAATTCATTTACTTAATAAATACTTGATAGCTTTCAATTTTTAATGCTAACCGTGAAGCCAAAAATGGGCTTGCATCTTTCAAAGCTTCATAAATCGAAATTGCTTCTGCTCGATATCGAACAATTTTATCTTGCTTCCAATAATATGGAGGTGTTTGCAGATTAGTGATTCTATCCGCTAATTTTACCATCGATATTTCTGGCAGTTGCTCCTTTATTCTTTGCAAACTATCGGTCATTTGTAAAGATTTTTCCAAGGAATTATTTTTGGTCAAAGCAAGTACACCATTAGCTACAGCTTCACCAAATTCGGCTTCTATTTGCTCAAAAGTTGTATCAGTATCTTCGATGGTGTCATGTAAAAGGGCACATTGAATGGCTAAATTACCGTTGCGTTCTTGTTCTACATTCAAAGCTGCGATTACTTCCATGCTCACAAAACTTAAATGCATAATATAGGATATTTCTGTACCTGGAACTTTCTGCCCTTGATGTGCATGTGCTGCGAATCTGTAAGCTTTAATGTAAATTTCTTGCGACCAGTTTGGCATAAATTGATATTTTTATATAAGTTTAGCTAATTAATTTGCCTCACAAGCAATACCATCATTATCCCTGTCTAATTCACTTGCCCACGGGTTTAGCGCGACATCAATATTTTTAATCCCCTTCGCTTTTAACTCTTTGCAATTGCCCGATTGTTTTGCTATTACCGTACCTAATTTATTACTTGGTACTTTAATGGGTTTGACGCTCCTAACCTTAGATTGCTGCTTTGACGCAATACCGCAATTTGAAGCCCGATATTGTGCAACCAAGTTATTTGCTTGTGTTTGGTTTTCGGCAATTGTCTGTTTTACCCCCTGGTAAAACTGGTCTTCAGTTAGCTTTTGGGTTGCTTTCGGATTACTTTGAGCGATCGCTATAGCCATAACTTGAATTTGGTATTCTCTATCAACTTTACCGCAGCCAATATTTTTGCGAATATTTGCTACGAGTTTAGCGGTGGAAACTTGTTTCTCGTTGCTACTTGTCGCAGAATTAAGAATTGAAGATGAAGTTATAGTTGCTACTGGGAGTGATGACTTTACCCCAATTGGTGCGGATACCGCCAAAGAAGGTAATGTTTGGTTTGGTGCTGGTAGTTCTGGCAATTTAGGAAGCGGTGTTGCCACTACTTGTGTTAGTGTTTCGACTGGTGTTGATACTAGTTGCGGTAATGTTTCTACTGGTGTTGGCGTAATTTCTGGCGTTGCGGTCGTAGATGCAACTGGAGCTTGGCTTATGGGCATGTCTGAGTCTGGCGTTGAGCATCCAAACATAGTAACGGCAATTGTTAATACAAGTATTATTTTATGCATCCCGCACCCCTTGAGTTTTATCACTATTATTACTGTACATAATTAAATATATCTACTTATGACAGTTTAATAGCTTGATATGCACTTGATAGGTAGAAGGTTTTTTAATCGAGAGGTGTAGGAGGGTCAATTTAGCCAAAGCGATCGCTATATAGGGAGAGATTTAATATTTGACCAAGCTACGATCAATATCTTGGATTTTGGTACAGCCGCTCAATGCCATTGCCACATCTAATTCATCGCGTAGCAGTGAGATAACGTCAGATACGCCCGCTTGCCCTTCAACCGCCAGCCCCCACAGAACGGGACGACCCAACAATACTGCTTTTGCTCCCAATGCTAAAGCTTTCAATATATCTGTACCCCGACGAATACCACCATCTAGTAACACTTCTGCTCTACCATCAACTGCTTCTACAACTTCACTTAAAGCGTCAATGGAGGCGATCGCACCATCTAATTGACGACCACCGTGATTGGAAACGACGATCGCTTTAGCTCTATATTCGACTGCTCGAAGCGCATCATCTCCCCGTAAAATTCCTTTAACCACTAAAGGTAACGGCGATAAAGACTGTAGCCATTCCAAGTCATGCCAAGTAATCCTTGGGTCTAGCTGTTCGGCGAAATAGGCAAATAATCCAGATTCACCTGTTTCATGGGGAATGTCCCTGGTGACAAGATTAGCTGCTCGCAAACCCGGTGGTAAAGCGAATTCGTTACGCTGATCTTTTTCCCTACGTCCCAATACCGGAGCATCGACAGTCAGGCAAAGTGCTTTATAGCCTGCATTATATGCCCTTTCGACCAAACTACGAGTCAAAGCGCGGTCTTTGTGGATGTACAGTTGAAACCATTGCAAGGCATCTTTAAAACCGTGGCATAAAGCTACTTCTTCAATGCTCTTAGTTGATAGCGTACTCAACACCATGCCGACACCGGAGGCAACTGCCGCAGACGCAGTGGCAACTTCTCCATCGGGATGAGCGAGGCATTGGAATGCCATTGGTGCGATAAGAAGCGGTAATTGCAAGGGTTGTCCGAAAACTGTGGTGGTTAGCGATCGCCTACATCCACTAGCATTTTCGGTCGGAGCTTGATTTTTTGAAAAGCAGCTTGGTTATCGTGCAAAGTTATCTCATCCCAAGCACCGCTAGTATAGTAATCAAACGCCATGCTTGGCAGATGATTTTTTGCTATTTTTTCATGAGGTAAATTTTTAATAACTTCATTGATAAAATTTTTTCGAGCGATCGCATAGCGAATAGGGTGGTAATAAGACAGAGAACTGAGCTTTGAAACTTGAGCCATGTTCATGGTAGTGGGGTGCGGACGTACACCAAGTAGTATTCCCACCTAGAAGTGAAAAATCACTACAACGTAATAAAAAATTTACCGCAATCGCAAAGGATAAGTCCGTATCTTTTCACTGCTGGTTCGCCCATTTTCTAGGCGTTCCCGAACCTACCTCTATTCTTAGCCTACTTGCCCTCGACACTCTCGGCGCTGGTTTCGTGCCCAAGCGTAAAAAGCTAACCTCACCTTCATTGTTAATGAAATAGCATTAAGCGAGTGCGTCCATCTGAATGTTATAGATGTTTAGATGGGCGTATATAAACCAGAAGCGATGAGGCAAACGCGAGTAGCCTGCGACGTTTATTAATAAAACTTGCGTCGCAGCCACATTCTTGCGATCGCTCCGGCTCGATTGCCAAGATTTGTAATTTGAAATGCTTAGATATCTAGATTGCCGTATCTTCAAAACACACATGGCGTACAAATTTTGGCAGTGCTATTGTTATCTGTACTCCTGCATACCATGAGAGATTTTTATAAAGAGGTTGAATAATCAAGGCTTG